>CAZLWT010000001.1:0-21174 GCA_964563325.1 uncultured Rhodoluna sp.
CGTTCGTGCACCGTGGTGACTTCGCCACCGAACTCGATTTGGCTCTCTACAAAGTGACTGAAAACGGCGGCGTCATCCCCCAGCAGCTGAACCAACTGGTTGCTTGATTTGCAGCCGTGCACCTTGAAGCCATCTTCGGTCTCCCACTTGGCCCAAAGCTCTTGGTAGGCAAGACGCGAGTTCAAGCGCTCGGAGTGGGTATAAAACATGAAACTGGCGTCCTCGGTGAAGCCCGAGAAATAGGCCTCCACGTCGTGATTTCCAAAGTCCGCGACTATTTTCGCAGCCACTTTCAACACTGCTTGTTCGTTCATATACTCTCTATCCCCCTGGCCAAAGTTGTTATCAGTTCATACGCGATGTGCGCGGCAGCTATTGCCGTGATCTGTGCGTGGTCGTAGGCCGGTGCAACCTCAACAATGTCGGCACCAATCAGATTCACCTGGTCAAGCGCCCTAATCAGCCGAAGCAACTCTCGACTGCTAAGCCCACCGGCTTCGGGGGTTCCAGTGCCAGGGGCAAAAGCCGGGTCTAGCACGTCTACATCGATGGATACGTAAACCGGTCGGTCACCAACTCGCTGAAGCATGCGTTCAATCGCTCCGGCGGTGCCAATCTCATCGAGTTCGGTGGCGTGCACTATCTGGAAGCCGAGGTCCCCATCCTGAGCCAAGTCTTGGTCGGAATAGAGTGGCCCGCGCACACCGATGTGAATGCAGGCATTTTTGTCGAGTAGTCCTTCTTCGCTGGCACGGCGAAACGGGGTTCCGTGGGTGTATTCGGCACCAAAATAGGTATCCCAGGTGTCTAGGTGGGCATCAAAGTGAATGACTGCGATTGGACCGTGCTTGGCGTGAAGGGCGCGCAAGAGCGGCAGAGCAATCGTGTGGTCACCACCAAGCGAGACTATTTTTAGACCTGCGTCGAGCAAAATCTTTGCGCCGGCCTCGATCTGTTCAAGTGCCTCGGCAATGTTGAATGGGTTCACCGCTAAGTCGCCGGCATCGACCACCTGCGCCAAGGCGAATGGTTTGGCATCTTGAGCCGGGTTGTAAGGTCGCAGCAGCCTCGATGATTCTCGGATGTGAGATGGCCCGAACCTTGCCCCCGGTCGAAAGCTGGTTCCCGCGTCAAAAGGAATGCCGAGAACTGCGATATCGGCACGTTCGACCTCATCGATCCTTGGCAGACGAGCAAAGGTTGGTGCCCCGGCGAACCGGGGCACCATCGTTGCGTCTACTTGACCGATGTTTTTACCTTCGATGATGCGAGGTGTTGGTTCAAACACTAGTTTCCAGAGTCCTTGCTGGCAGCGACTTTTGCGGCTGCAGATTGCGGGTTGTGAACTATCTGTGGCAGGGCGCCCTTTGCTGATGGAACTAGGCGAGGTCCCTGTGGACCAAATACGTAGTCCGGCTCTGGGAACAAGAACAGGGCACCAAGATAGAGGATTGCAGCAGTCAAAATTCCCGAAAGCAAGCTAAGGTCGATTCCTCCGGCCAGCTGGCTCCAAGGGCCAACGATGACCGGTGGGTAGTTAGCAAACATGAGACCAACAAAAGCCGAGACAATCCACGCGGTCATTGCACGCCAGTTAAAGCCATTGCTAAACCAGTAGCGACCGCCGATTTTTCCTTGGTTGAAGACCTGAAGATCTTCATTCACATAGTAGCCACGGCGCACGAAATAACCGATCGACATGATTACCATCCACGGAGTGGTTGTTACAACGATTGCTCCGATAAAGGCGTTCACCGAGCCGAGCAGATCAAACCAAAGTCGACCACCAAGGATGAACACGAAGGCGATGACACCGATGACGATTGTGGATCTGACCCTCGAGAGCCTCGGAAATACCGAAGAGAAGTCGAGCCCTGTGCCGTAAAGCGAGGTGGTTCCGGTTGAGAGACCACCGATGAAGGCAACGAAAATCAGCATCACCGCGTACCAGAGCGGAGCCACCTGAATCAGCCCGACTACGTAGTCTGCGCTTGTCACGAGCGTTGCCGTGGCCACACCAAAAATGAATGGAATCAGAGTTGCCAGTTGGGCCAGCAAGGTTGCACCCATGAGTTTGGAGTTTTTGGTGCCTCGAGGAATGTAGCGAGCCCAGTCACCGAGGAAGGCTCCAAACGAGATTGGGTTGCTCATAACAATCAGGGCCGAAAGAACGAAGGTAGGCCAGAACGAGCCGAGTGCATAGGTTCCACCGGCGTAGTTAGGGTCAAAGGATCCACCGAAAGCCACGAAGGCAAGCAGCATCAGAATCGTGTTGGCAATAACCGCTGTCTTGTTCACCAGCAACATGAACTGGTAACCATAGACAACGACGACAATCACGATGAAACCGATGACCGCGTAAATGATGCCGCTTATGAGAGGCGTCTTTTCAATGCCAAACATTCGCACCAAGGCACCGACTATCGCGTCACCGCTAACCCAGACCGAAATTGAATAGAACGCGATGGCGGTTAGCAAGCTCAGAAACGAGCCCGCGATTCGGCCTCTAACTCCGAGATGGGCGCCCGAGCTAACGGCGTTATTGGTTCCGGTGCGTGGGCCAAAGATGCCCATTGGCATCAAAAATAGGCTGCCGACAAGCACTCCAACTATTGTGGCCGCTACTCCCTGCCAAAATGAAAGACCGAGCAGGATTGGGAAGGTTCCTAGCAAGACCGTAGCAAAGGTGTTGGCACCACCAAATTGGATTCTAAATAAATCCCAGGGGGTTGAGGTGCGGTCAGCATCGGGAATCGTGTTTACTCCGAACTGCTCGATTTCCGTGGCCTTTGGTTTGGCATTTAGCGGAGTATTGGAACCAGCGTCATTGCTCATGGTGTTCCTTTCAATAATGTGGATTAAAGTACTGAAGTTTCCTAAATGCTAGACCTTTCTTGACTCACGTGCAATCATTCTTGATTATGAAGATAGTTCGTGTCGTAGACCTCTCCCATGAAATTAACGCCGAAACTCAGGTTTACCCCGGGGATCCGGTGCCCAAGTTGTCGGTGCACAGCACGATAGCCAAAGACGGCTTCAACCTGCTGAGCCTTGAGATGGGCTCACAAACCGGCACGCACGTTGACGCACCATTTCATTTCGATGATTCAACCCCGAAAATCGATGAACTGCCCCTTGAGCTTTTCATCGGTCAGGCTAGGGTCATCCGCGTTTTCGGCCTCAACCCAAGAACCCCAATCACCTGGTCGATGATTAGCTCGCAGGTCGAGAACCTTGGGCAGGTCCACATTGCACTTTTTCATACCGGCTGGAGTGCTCATTTTGGAACCGACGAGTACTTCAACCACCCGTATCTGACGGCGGAAGCCTGCCAGCAGCTTCTTAACATCGGAATCATGGTCTTCGGAGTCGATGCCATTAACATCGATGAGACCCCCGATGAAACTCACCCGGGCGTTGGGTTTCCGGTGCACCACCTAATTGCCAAACGCGGTGGAGTGATAAGCGAAAACCTGACCAATCTTCAATCCATAGATTTTGCTAGTCCCTTGGTTTCACTGCTTCCCATAAAACTTCAAGCCGCCGACGGTGCACCCGTTCGCGCGATCGCCATGCAAGTTGAGGGCTAATGACGGGGGTCAGAAGAAGCGCCATAAAACAGAGCACCGACACGCCTTTGCAGTTGGGGGCTAGGTTGCGCGCCGCCAGACTCGCAAAAGGCCTGACTTTGGTTGCGGTCGCAGCCTCGGCCGGCTTGACCGAGGGTTTCATGAGCAAACTTGAGCGAAATCAGGTGTCACCCTCCGTGGCATCACTGGTGGCTGTCTGCGAAGCGCTAGGGCTTCGGGTCGGCGACCTCTTTGACCCACCGGCCACCAGCATCATTCGCTCGGGTCAGGGCGCGTTGGTGAACTTTGGTGGCGAGAAGGTTCGTGAATATCTTTTGTCACCAGGCTCGCAGCGACACCTCGAAATCTTTCATTCGATAATCGAACCCGGCGGCACCGGTGGCGACGAGTTGTACAGCTTGGATTGTGAAATTGAGTTTGTGATGGCCATAAAGGGTCAGCTCGAAGTTCAGCTGGGGGCCGAAAAACATGTGCTGAACGAGGGCGACTCCATGACCTTCAAAGGGTCCGAGCCACACACCTGGCGCAATGCCTCGCACGACCTCGGTTGCGAAGTGATTTGGGTCCTAGCGCCCGCACCATAGGTCATTTTGACGATGGATGCGCTTGCTCAGCCGTTGGTGATGCTGACCGGGCGGTTTGCGCCCGTCACAGTGACCGAAATGTTGTTGTCCTCAACCTTGTTCTTGTTGTCCTCAACCTTGTTCTTGTTGTCCTCAACCTTGTTCTTGATGGCCGCGAGGCTAAGCACTTCGCCAACGGCTAGCGGTGGGCTGAAAGTTGGGCTCGAAATCGACGCGGTGCTTCCAAGCGAGAGCGCGGTCGATCCATCGGCACACTTTGTGTAACTTTTCGGGCTAGACCCGAAGATCTGCCCGCGGCAATAGTTGATCTGAGCGGGAGTGCCACTTTGGGTCAGTGAAAAACTGGCCAGAGTGGTGGTACCAAAGTTTTTGATGAAAAAGTGATCATTTTTTAGCCGTACATTTACGGTTCCAGGCGCCGACGGCAACGGGTCGGTTGCGTTTGTCAGCGGCGCCAATCGAATCGTGGCGGTGCTAAGCGACTGCGCCACCGAGTTGAAGGCGCGAGCCGCAGCCCTCGCAAGCGCAGGAACTACTGGCAACAGGGCCAGGCTCACTAACGCCACGAGGGCTGCGGTTAATCTCAAAGCACGTTTTTGCATGAGTTTCTAGCTATTGCCCAACTAGTTAGATGTGGTGGTTGCTAGGCGCTGTCCCTCGGTGAATGTCCAGACCAAGCTCGAGGTGACACCCTGAACCGTGGTGCCTGGCAGGATGCCGTTCACGGTGGTTTCGCTACCGGCTGGCAGGCTTAGCGTAATCCTCAAACGGTTGGTGCTGGCTGCCGCAAGTGAACTAACACTCAAGGCGGTTGGAGTCGATACCAGGGTGGTGGCCGGAGTACTTGCCAAGACAACGGTCTTAGTCGACCCAACAGGGCAAAGACCGGCGGCAGTCCAAGCGCTGGTGCACTCGGCGATGGCAACCTGAAGCCCGATGGATGAGTTTGTGGTCAGAGTGGTCGCGGCACTGTCAGCCAACTGCAAGGTGAGCCCGGTGCCATCCATCGTTCCGGTGTTTTTTAGGTCAACGAATCGGTTCACGACGTCGCCAGGAGCCATGCCACTGATTGCGGTTGATAGCCCTCCGGTGATTCCGGTCACCGTGCTGGCCGACTGAGTCAGCTTCAAGGTGTCGGTTGCGACCGATCCGGCGGCGTTGAATGCCGTTGCGTTGAGTGATGCAAACACCGACCCTCCAACCAGGGTCACTCCCCCGATTGTTGCCATGGCAATGATTGTGGTGTGTGCGGTAGCCGAAACGGTTCGGCCAAAATAGCTGTGCTTCTTTTTGTGGTTCATTTATTTTCCCCTTCGATTTGATATTGCACCTGTTGCTTTGCGCCCGAGTATCAGGAGCAAACTTAGAAGAACGATCGCAAGACCAAGCAGGCGCCCTTCAAAACTTGCGAAATAGGTGAAGGTTGCGCCCACGTAAGGAACCGAGGCAACGGTTTTCGGGACCCATGCCGTTTTGGGAATGAGCGCCACGGCGGAATCCATGACCGGATTGGCATCACCCTTGGTGTGAATCATCAACCGACCGTTGTCATCGCGAATGGCAACGATGCGGTGCACATAACTGCGTCGACTTGATTCATCCACCAAGAAAATCAGGTCGCTGGTTTCAAGCTGACGGGCCGGTTTCTGCACCGTTATGACCAGATCGCCAGGCCGAAGCATCGGCCGCATGCTCGAGGTGAGCACCGTCGCCACACCGTAGCCGCCAAAAGCGTGGGCGGCCAAGGGCGCAAGAAGAAGGGCACCAATCAGCGTAAAAAAGAGCACGGTCGGCCACTTTCGGCGTGATGTTTCAACCCGATGTTTGGCTATTGAAATTTCTCTGAGCGACATGTTCAAAACCTATCCATGCGTGGCTAGGATAGGTTTTCAGGGAACACACAAGTTTCTCTCAATCTACATACGAAAATGCAAGGGTTTCCAAAGCACAGACCGGGGGGTCGAAATGGCTTTACAAGCATCAGCAGCACTTTACGTTCACGAAGTGGGGCAGACAACATTCGGAGTGCAATACCAGTTGGCCTTATTAGGAATCGACACGGTTTGCACCGACTCAGAGGCAGAGGCCCTCAAGTTATTAGCAAAAACCAGCTTCGAGTTGGTGCTGATCGAGAGCGGAAACAAGCTTTTTAGAAAACTCGACCTGTGCAGGGCGATTCGTAATCAGTCCAAAATTCACATTCTCGCGCTGATTGGCGCAGAGGACCTGCTGGATGAGGAAAATTGGCTCTTGGCCGGGGCGAGCGACTTCATAATGCTTCCAATCGTTCCTCGAATCTTCCGGATGCGAGTCAAGCAACAACTGGCTGCGGCGCCAGAGGAGGACATCAACGACTCCAACACCCTTCGTTGCGGCCCACTTCAAATGAACATTGCCGAGCACGAGTTTCTCGTCTTGGGCAACCCCGTAAATCTGACACGAACCGAGTTTCAAATTCTCGAGCTGTTGATGCGTCAGCCCCATCTAGTGTTCACCCGAGAGCGCATCCTAGAAGCCATTGGTTTATCTGAGGGGGTCGGAACCGAGCACATAATCGACACTCACGCATCACGCATCAGAAGCAAGGTTCGTAAGGCCGGTGGGCCCGAAGTTTTGAAGGTAATCAGAAGCGTTGGCTTTAAACTCGCCGATGCATCGACGCGCAGCTAGCTACTTGCGGCTAGGTCGGCGTCGAACCGCCCAGAGCACTCCCCAGGCCAGCGCGGCAAGTGGAACCGCGATTGCCAGCACCCAGGGTATTACAACCCCAAAAGCGACAACCACAAAGGTTAGAAACCCAACCAGGGCTTGCCAACCGAGCAACACGCCAGACCAAAAATCTGAGGGAAACTTTTGCGGTGCCAGGGCCGGGGTCGTCACAGTGACATTTATGGTCGACATCGCTACGGCGTCACGGTAATAACTCAACTGAGTTTTGAGCGATTCCAACTCTGCCTGTCTTTGCGACAGTGCATTCTCGACTTCAATCAGGTCGCCTGCCGTGTTTGCCAACTTCAAAAGACCGAGCAGTCGATTCACCGACACCTCTAACGCGGCGATTCTAGCCTCTAGGTCTCGCACGCTCAACGTGACATCCGAAGTCGAAATAGTCAAAGTTTGCACCTTGCCCAAAGCCTTGAACTGCGCCAAGACCGAGTCGAGTTTGATTGCTGGAACCCTAGCCACCAAGCTAACTCGGCTAACCGAGCCGGTCGTTTCGTTCGATGAACTTCGCTGATCCAGGTATCCCCCGGCGATTCTGACTATGGTAGCCATTTCGTCGCCGACTCGGTTTGGCTCCTCGTTGGTTAGATAGATATCGGCGGTTTTGATGACGCTTCGATCAACCGTTGATCCATCGTTTGAACCACCATTATCAGTCTTGCCATCGCCACTTCCCGGGCTGCTGGTTATCACGCCGGGTTGATCGGGTGAATAATTGTTGGCCGAGCAACCGCTCAGCACTGCCAGCGACAGAACCAAAGTCAAACTTGCCAGAATTCTCTTCATGGTTCTGAGGCTAGGGGCAGCACCCCACCGCTGAAAATGCCTGAAACCTTACAGTTGCCTCAGTGCTCAGTGGGCGGCTGCAAGTCGGCAAACTGCCCCGCGATGAGTTCTCGGTCGTCATCGGCAACGATCCGCGAAACTGCCTCGGCGGCGCTTTGGTAGGCCGCGGCATAGCTGGCCCGAATCGCGGCACTGGTCGATGCGCCAATAGCTCGCGCGCGACCCTCAAGCAGCGAGGCAACCAACCAATCTTCAGGGTCAACGATGGATGTCAGGTGCTGGCCCGCCAGGTTTATCGCCTCGAGGGCGGCCGACTCGGCGTGAACCCCGAGCAAGGTTCTGGAATACAACCAGAGAGAAATGCTGATGTTTTTATCGTTGCCGGCCTCGCGCCATAGGTTCAAGGAAGCGGCCGCAAGTTCAAGGGCCAGAAGCGAATCGCCGCGCTCCATGGCGTCAAAGGCGGCGTTGTAGCAAGCCGCTGCTCTTTCACGCAACTGCATCGGTTAACCCGCCAAATAGCTTTCCAGCGAATCAAAATAGCTTTCCATACCGGCTTGAGCTCGCGGCGCATGGCCTTCGGGAAGTTCGCCAAACTGCGAGAACTTTACCCACACTCCCGCTTCACGTTGCTCGAAGGAAACCGACACCAAGTGGCTTGGACCACCCAAGTCAGCCTTGGCAAATTCGTCAGCGGACTCGGTGTACAACATCGTGTGTTCAAGCAACTTCTGGTGGATGACCGCGGTGTAGCGACCATAGAAGTAGGCGGTTAGGTTGTGCTCTGGAACGTCGACCGAAACCGCCCATTCCCCGTCAACCACTGCATTCGAACTAACGGTTTCCGGAAGAGCCACCAAACCAACCGGGTGATACCAAGCTTCCAAAGCCTGCGGCTCGGTCCAAGCGCCCCAGACGCTCGAAAGGTCGGCGCTGAATACTCTCTCTACCGAATACAAAAAAGGTTGACGCTCTTGCTGTTCCACTTGAACTCCTGGGGCTTTCCGAACTAAAAACGTTTGCTGATTTTTGAAACCGTCGTGTAGCCACGCTTGGTGCCGGTGACCGTCACGGTAATGGTTCCGACTCGATCAAGGCTGGTCCATTTATAGGTTGCGGCGGTGGCACCCGAGATGTTGATACCGGCACGCTTCCAACGGTAGGTCAAGGTGACTCCGGCATCCCAGATTCCAGGATTCGCAGTCAGGTTTTTTCCAATCGTTGCTTTACCGCTGATGGTGGGCGTTGGGGTTCTGGTAAAGGTTCCCGCGGCTACGGCAATCGTCTGTGGGCTGGTTTTCGAAACTGCTAGGTAGCCGACCTTTCGAGCCGTCACTGTAACGCTGATGAAGGATTGAACGCTGGTACCGGGAATCAGGTAGCTCAACCCGGTAGCTCCAACGATTGGAACACCATCTTTTTTCCATTGGTAACTCAAGGTGACCCCTGTGGCCCATATTCCTGGCGTCAGGGTCAGCAACTGTCCAACCTTTGCCTTGCCGCTGATTGCCGGAGTTGCCGTCGCTGGGAAAGTTGCTTCGAGAACCGGCGAGGTTTGGAAGCTGGTTTTATCCACGGTGTCGAAGTAATCCTTCGAGCCGGTGACGGTCACAGAGATTAAGGCTCCCACATCGGGGCCATCCAAGACATAGGTTGCAAGGGTTGCCGTGTCGATTGGGGTTCCGTTTCGGTTCCACTGATAAGTCAGTGCAACCCCAGCGCTCCAGGTGCCAGACACCGCAGTTAGCGTCTGGCCATAAGTAGCAACCCCGGTGATGGAAGGGGTCGGTGCAATTGGAATTATTGCGGTGGCAACTGGAGTAGTCGCGGCACTTGTCTGACTTACGGTTTCGAAAAATTCCTTGGAACCCGTGACCGTCACCGTGATGAGGGCACCGAGATCAGCATCGGTTAGAGCATAGGTCGAGGCCGTCGCCCCAGCTATGGCCACTCCGTCTCGCGCCCACTGGTACTCGAGGGTTGCCCCAGAAATCCAAGTTCCCGGGCGGGCGGTTAGCACCTGGGCAAATGAGGCGGTTCCTGTGATGGTTGGAACCGGTGCCGGAGTTAGAATCCCGCTGGCAACCGGCAGCGTCGGGTCACTCGTGACCTGAACGGAGGCATAAAACGGTTTGCTTCCGGTGACCACAAGCGTGATTACGCTTCCAATATCTAGATCGGTCAACAGATAGGTCTGCTGCGTGGCACCATCGATAGCCAGACCGTCTCGCTGCCACTGATAGCTCAGGGTTACGCCGCTATCCCAGACGCCACCGCTGGCTTTTAGGGCGCGGCCGTAGGCGGCGACTCCACTAATTGCTACCGTGGCCGTGGCAACCAGCGGGTCATCAACTGCGGTTGCGGTTGCACCAAAGAAATCGCTCGGGTATCCGCCGGGGTAAACGTCCGCGGCAAAACGTGACCGGAAGAATACCGTTGAGTTCTCACCAAACACGCAAGTAGCCGCCGGGTCAATGGCTGGTGGCGGGCCCTCAAAGGTAATGATGCTGAAGGCACTATCACAGAAGGCGTAATCACCGATGCTGGCGATGGATGTCGGAATGCTGATTTCCTGACCTGCTTCATAGCCGATGCCCTCGAATGCGTGCACCCCGATGCTGGTGACCGAACTTGGGATGGAGATTGAGGTGAGGGCAGAATAAGCAAAGACGTAGTCGCCGATGGTGGTGATTGAGGTTGGGATGCTAACGGTAGCCAGCGCCGAGTTAGAGAAAGCCCCCTCGCCGATGCTGGTCACAGAGTCTGGAATCACCAGTGAAGCTAGCGACGAGTAAGAGAAAGCGTATGCGCCAATGCTGCGCACCGATCGTGGCAGTGAAACCGAGGCGATGGTCGAGTTCGAGAAAGCACCCTCACCAATGCTGATGACCGAGTTGGGAATTGTCACCGAGGTCAGGGCCGTCGAGGCGAAAACGTACTTTCCGATGCTGGTCAGCGAGTTTGGAATCGTCACCGATTCAAGTGATGAACTCGAAAAGGCATAGTCGCCAAGACTGGTCACAGAGCTGGGGATGGAAACGGAAGTCAAAGCGGTGTTCGAAAAAGCGTAGGCACCAATGCTGGTCACCGAGGTGGGAATTGTGATGCTGGCCAGACCCGAACGCGAGAAAGCGCCTTCGCCGATGCTGGCTATCGTGTTCGGCAGCGTGATGGAAGGCATCGGGGTCGCTGCAAAAACATATTTTCCAATTCGAGTCAACGAGTTTGGAATGACAGCCGAGGTCAGGGCGGTGTTGGCGAAAGCGTAATCACCAAGTGAAGTCACCGACCCAGGAATCGAAACTGTTGTGATCGCGGTGTTTGAGAAAGCATTGGCCCCGATGCTAGCCACCGAGGTTGGGATGGTTAGCGAAGTAAGTGCCGAACTGGTGAAGGCACCATCCCCGATGGATGTCACGGTTGCCGGTATCGCGAGGGTGGTCAGCGCAGTTGATGCAAAAACGTAGTCGCCGATTGTCGTGACCGAGGAAGGCCAATCTGCAGAGGTTATAGGCGAATCGGAAAAGGCATAGTCGCCAACCGTAGTCACCGACGATGGAATCACAATCGATGTCAAACCGGTATTTGAGAAGGCGTAGTCTCCGATGCGCTTTACCGAACTCGGGATGGTCACCGAACTAAGAGTTGAGTCTCGGAAAGCGCCATCGCCAATGCTGGTGACCCAGTTTGGAATGACCAGGTCGGTCAAAGCGGTTGATGCAAAAACTGACTTGCCGATGCTGGTTAGGTTTGGCGGAATCACCACGCCGGTCAACTTGGTGTTTGAAAAGGCACCCTCGCCAATGCTGGTGACGGAATCTGGAATCGTCACCGAGGTCAACGAGGTGTAAGAGAAGAGGTAGGCGCTGAGGCTGGTAATGGCATTGGGCAGCACCGCGCTCTCAAGAGCGGTATTAGAGAATGCGTAATCGCCCATCGTCGTGACCGAGTCGGGAATAACCACCGAGGTCAAGGCCGTGTGATAAAACGCGTAGGCGCCTATGAAGGTGACCGAACTTGGGATAGTCACCGACGCAAGCTTGACGTCCGAGAAAGCACCCTCGCCGATTGAGGTTACCGAGTTTGGAATCGTCACCGAGGTGAGAGCGGTGTTGGCAAATACGTATGAGCCAATAGCGGTTAGTGAACTCGGAATTACGACCGATGCCAGCGACGAATGAGAGAAAGCGTAATCGCCCAGACTTACCACGTTGTTTGGAATGACCACGGAAGAAAGTGCCGTGTATGAGAAGGCCAAGGGCCCGATGGTGGTGAGGGAATCTGGCAGCAGAACCGATGTCAAAGTTGAGTTAGAAAAGGCACCCTCGCCAATGCTAACCACAGAGTTCGGAATCGAGACCGAGGTCAAAGCGGTGTAAGAAAATACGTAAGCGCCAATCGAGGTGATTGTTTTTGGAAGCGAAACCGAGGCCAGGGCGGAGTTCGAAAAAGCGTAGGCACCGATTGATGTGACAGAATCCGGGATTGCAATCGAGGCCAGCGCAGTGTTCGCGAAGGCATGATTGCCAATTGAAACAACGTTTGGTGCTATCGAGATTGAAGAAAGACCGGTGCTTGAAAAGGCGTAAGCACCAATGGTGGCAATCGAGCTTGGGATTGAAGCGTAGGTCAATGGTGCACCTTGGAAGGCAGAGTCACCGATGCTGGTGACGGCAATCGACCAGCCACCAACGTCAACCGAAGACTTGATTGTTACTCGGCTGGGAAGGTCAGAGGTGAAGCCAGAAACTACTGCGCCACCAAAACCATTTGATGAGTAAATGACGCCGTCAACAACGGTCGAGCCCCCGGCTGCATTGGCTGCCGATCCACCCATGGCCAGCGGCGCAAGGACAACTGCCAATGACACAAAAATCGCGACGAAGCGTTTGGCAAACGAATTAAATCTGAGCGAAAAATGCAACGAAATCTCCTAGCATAGCTTCCAAGGAAGACGCCCCCAAACGCAAAAAAGGTACAGAGTCGCCCCTTAATCATAACTTCTGAAAAAGACTCGAAATTATTACCCTGCTGGCACTAAACGTTGAAGCGGAACTCCACCACATCGCCATCGCGCATTACATACTCTTTGCCTTCAATGCGCACCTTGCCAGCAGCCTTTGCTTCAGCCATCGAACCGGCAGCCATCAGGTCTTCAAAGCCGACGATCTCGGCTTTGATGAACCCACGCTGAAAGTCGGAGTGGATAACGCCGGCAGCCTGAGGGGCGGTCCAGCCCTGATGAATGGTCCAGGCGCGGGTTTCTTTCGGCCCGGCGGTCAGGTAGGTCTGCAGACCAAGGGTGTGGAAGCCAATGCGGGCAAGCTGGTTCAAACCAGATTCCTCTTGGCCAAGTGAAGCCAAGAGTTCATCGGCTTCTTCCGGTGACAAATCGATTAGCTCTGACTCAACCTTGGCGTCTAGGAAAACGGCCTCGGCTGGCGCTACCAAGTCGGCGAGCGCCTTCTTCTTGGTCGCGTCAGTCAAGACACCCTCGTCAACGTTGAACACGTAGATGATTGGTTTCGCGGTGAGCAACCCGAGCTCGCGAATCGGAGCCAGGTCAATTTTGGTTGCCGATAAAGGGGTGCCGGCATTGAGGTATCCGAGTGCTTCATCAATAACCTCGAGGGCAATCGGCTCAACTTTCTTACCCTTGATTTCTTTTTCGATTCTTGGGCGAGCCTTCTCTAGAGTTTCGAGGTCGGCCAAAATTAGCTCGGTGTTGATGGTCTCGATGTCGCTGGCGGCATCAACCTTGCCATCGACGTGAATGACGTCGCCATCGGCGAACCCGCGAACCACCTGTGCGATTGCGTCGGCCTCACGGATGTTGGCCAAGAACTTGTTGCCAAGCCCCTCACCAACCGAAGCGCCGCGCACGATGCCGGCGATGTCAACGAAGGAAACCGGGGCCGGAAGCAGTCGTTCAGAGCCGAAAACCTCGGCCAGTCGAGCTAGGCGCGGGTCAGGAAGGTTCACTACACCCACGTTTGGTTCAATAGTTGCAAACGGGTAGTTAGCCGCCAGAACGTTGTTTTTGGTGAGTGCATTGAATAGGGTCGACTTGCCAACATTTGGCAGTCCCACGATCGCGATAGTTAAGGCCACCTAAAGAGTTTAATTGCCCATGGGCCGACCGGATTACCCAACGGATTTTAGAATCTAAAGCAAACCCTCAGGTTAGGTTGTTTGAATCGCCAAATGACTGAATCCCTAGGCTTCTTTTCGAAGCAAATCCTTGTCAAGGTTCCCGCTGTCACCCTAATCTTTTGGGCGATCAAGATCCTTTCCACGACCGTTGGTGAAACCCTTGCCGACTGGATCAACGAAACCCTTGGCTTCGGTTTGGCCTCGACCACCGAAATCATGACCGTGGTTTTGATTTTGGTGCTATCCCTTCAGTTCGTGCTGCGGCGCTACGTTCCAACCGTCTATTGGCTGACCATCGTTGCCATCAGCACGATCGGCACTCTTTTGACCGACAGTCTGCACGATCTTGCCGGTTGGCAAAACTGGCAGTCGCTGATTGTTTTCGCAATCGGCCTGGCGGTCACCTTCCTGCTTTGGTATCGCCGTGAGCACACCCTAGAAATCAAAAGCATCAACAACCGTCGCCGCGAACTCTATTACTGGGTGGCAATCTTGCTGACCTTTGCCCTTGGCACTGCCGGTGGCGACATCTTGGGCGATGACCTTGGCGTGCCACTTGGCACCGCTGCAATTATCTTCCTGGCCTCAATCGCACTGGTTGCCCTTGCCTGGCGCGCCAAATGGATTAGCCAGGTTCTTGCCTTCTGGATCACCTACGTGCTCACACGGCCGCTCGGTGCCTCGCTCGGAGACTTTCTTTCGCAACCGACCAAAGACACCGGTTTGGGGCTTGGGCCAACAAACACCACCTTAATCTTTCTGGGTCTGATTGCAGCCCTCGTGGTCTATCTTTCGGTCAGCAAAAAGGACGAGATCAAGGCCTAAAACTGGCTGCCTCCGAAACGGTATTTAATAGTTCCATGCCACTAGAGTTCACCGCGATCGACTTTGAGACCGCCAACCGGTCATCAGCCAGCCCCTGCGCCGTCGGTCTTGTGCGGGTTCGCGATGGCAAAATAGTCGACAGCTTGGCCATGTTGATTCGCCCGCCTCACCCAAACGACTGGTTCAGCGAGTTCAACATCAGGGTGCATGGCATTCACGAGAGCGATGTGATTGATGCCCCCGAGTGGCACGAAGCTTTGCCAATCATGTTGGCTTTTATTGGCTCGGATACGCTAATCGCACACAACGCAGGCTTTGACATGGGGGTCATGCGAGCCTCGGCCACGCTGGTGCAGGCCGAACTGCCTAGGCTGAACTATGCCTGTTCGTTGGCGATGGCTCGTAAGTCTTACAACCTGGAGTCTTACCGATTAAACGCGGTGGCCTATGCCATTGGCCACGAAGAGTTCAATCACCACGATGCATTGGCCGATGCCGATGCCTGTGCCCGCATCATCATTCACATGACTAATCGGCACGATGCCGAAGATCTGGCCGGGCTGATGCAGGCGACGAAACAGAAGGTTAAGACCCTCTAGTTAGGACCTTGGTCGAAGGGTCGCAACCATTGGGCAAACAAATGGGTCACTGTTTTTGCTCAGGCCAACCTTGTTGAGGTACTGAATAATCACGCGATAACTAGAGATCAGGTTCATCTCGACCAGTGGCACGCCTTTTTCCTGGCAGTACTTCAGAACGATGTCGTGAGCCTTCTTGAGGTTAGGCCTGGCCATCGAAGGGAACAGGTGGTGTTCAACCTGATAGTTGAGGCCACCCATTAGGTTGTCTTTCAACCAGCTGCCGCGAATGTTGCGGCTGGTCAGCACCTGGCGTTGAAAAAAGTCAATCTTGGCATCGCGCTCAACCAGTGGCATGCCCTTGTGGTTTGGCGCGAAGGCGGCACCCATAAAGAATCCGAAGACCATCATCATGAAGACCCACAGGGCCATCGCCCAGAGCCAACCGAACATGAAAGTCATAACCACGTAGGGGGTTATTTGACGAACTGCCATCAGGCTGAACTCGAGCATTCTGGTGCCAAGTGGCTTATCTTTGCGAGCCAATCCCTTGAAGCTGTCTAGCAGCAAGTCAAAGCCGGTGAAGAGCAAAAGCAGGGGAAACAGGTATCCCTGTCGGTTGCTCAACCAACGCTCGATACCCTTCTTTTCGTTGCGAGATTCCGGGGTGAAGCTCAAAACTCGAATGGCAATATCAGGGTCTTCGCCAATCTGGTTCGGCTTTTGGTGGTGTTTGTTGTGCTTGCGCAGCCAAAAACCATAGCTCAGGCCGGCAAAGAGGTTGGCCAAGATAAGTCCAAGCCAGTCGTTTGCCTTGTTGTTGCGGAAAATTTGGCGGTGGGCCGCTTCATGAGCGATGAACCCGAACTGGGCACTGAGCACGCCGAGTAGCCCGACAACTGCAAAAGCCAACAGAATCCAGACGCCTTCTTGTGCCACGAGGGTTCCGATGAAACCGCTGGCAACCCATAAACCGAGGGCGATGGATGAGATCACGGCTAACCGGATCACATAGAAACTTGGTTTCTTTTTCAGCAAACCAGCGTCTTTGACCCGATTCATAACCTCTGAAAAGTGGGTGGTGGCTGGACGAGTTAACACTGCAGTCATAACTCAACATTAGGTGGCTTTTCGGTGAATGATAGCCACCTCAGCAAACTGGCAGTTTCTTGAAAATATCTCGTCAATAATGCTCTAGAAATCCAGCAAAAACCGAAACGTCAGAGGCGGATGTCATAATCGCGAGATGGAAACTTATTTTCTCTTGTCCATTGGTTTGTTAGTCGGCGCCCTTCTGGGTTGGTTGCTGCGCGGAAACGTGAAACCTTCCGGAGTGGCCACCGGTCTAGAAAGCGCCGTCGCGTCTGCCAGCGAGTTAGCCGACGCCAAAGCCAGGGTTGAACTGCTGCTTAGCCAGGTGACTCAACTCGAGGGCCAACGGGTGGCTCGCGACGCTAAAGACCGCGAGGAAAACCGCCTGTTGCAAGAGCTTGCGCCGGTGAAAGAAAACCTGGCCAAGATGCAAACCGCGGTCACCGAAATGGAGCGCGAGCGCCTAAGTCAGTTCACGACTTTGCAGGAGAGCATTCGCCAGTCGCTCGAGAGCGATGAAAAGTTGCGCAAAGAAACCCAATCGCTGGCCGGGGCACTTAGCTCAAATAGTGTGCGCGGGGTTTGGGGTGAGGCACAACTTAGGCGCATGGTCGAGTTAGCCGGGCTGATGAAACACGCGGACTTTACCGAGCAAACCACCAACGCCACCGGTCGCGCCGACATGATCATTAACCTGCCCGGTGGCAAACAGTTGGCAATTGATTCAAAGGTTCCGTTCAACTCTTATCAAGAGGCAACCGGAATCAGCGAGTTGGCCACCGGCGCCGAGGCAGACCGCCGAGCCGCTCTTATAAAAGCGCATGTCAAGGCGGTTAAGGGCCACATCGATGCCTTGGCAACCCGCCAGTACTGGAGTGGGCTCGAAGCCAGCCCGGATTTTGTGATCGCCTTCATTCCGAGCGAGTCGCTGCTTTCGGTTGCCCTCGAAGCCGACCCGACCATCTTGGAATACGCCTTCCAAAAGAATGTTGCTCTGGCCTCACCCGTCAGCCTCTTCTCGGTTTTGAAAACCGTCAACTACATCTGGCGTCAAAATGTCGATGAGAGCCAAGTCAGGGCCATGCTCAAACTGGGCCAGGAACTCTATGAGCGGGTTGGCAAAATTGCCGAACTCGCCGACAAGCTGGGGCGATCAATCATGGGCACCGTCAAGGATTACAACGCTTTTGTCTCGAGCCTGGAATCGCGAATGCTGGTTACCGCTCGCAAGTTGAATAACCTCGATGAGAACGAGCTTTCAACCAGCAAAATCCAAAGCCCACTCGAATTAGACGCCGCGACTAACCTTCCAAAGATGAGCGAGCTCGAAGAAAAGTAGTCAACTGAAAGTCTGAATAAAAAGGGTCTATCGCTGCGGAATCCTTGGTAAATAGACCATTCGACAACCGTTTCCGAAGTTTGGCGGGGGTCATTGCACTTAGCTAACCTCAGGTTAGTTATACTTTTCGCTAACGTGCCTACAAAGATGTGTGCAGCAAAAAGCCGATTTCAACAGATCGGTAATCCCTCAAAACATTCAGGAGTTCTGCATGACCGGATTCTCCAATGGCTCACCAGTTGTGACCCTAACCCCGGCCCCGACGCTTGACCGCACCTACTTTGTAAGCAACCTGGTCACCGGTGGCGTAAACCGCGCCGATTCGGTAGCCGAAGAGTTGGCGGGCAAGGGCATCAACGTAACCCGAGGACTTTTTCTGGCCGGAATCAAGGCTCCAGGAGTGGTTCCAATCGGAAACGCCGACCCTGGCGTGCTAGAACGCACCGGCTCAAGCACAATGCTCACCCCGCTTTGGGTCGAGGGCACCCTGCGGGTTTCAACCACAATCGTCGAGCATGACGGGCCAACCACCAAGGTCAACGAGGCTCCTCGCCCGCTGAGCGAAGAGGATTGGGCGGCGGTCATTGACCTGACCGAGCAAACCGTCAAAGACAACAACGCCAAATGGCTGGTTGTTGCCGGGGCACTACCAGCTTGTAAGTCAACCGGCGAGTACGTCGATTTGACCGATATTTTTGATCGAATGGACGCCCTTGGCGTGCGAGTGGCACTTGACACAAGTGGTACCCCGCTAAACACCTGGGCCAGATCTGGTCGAGCCAGCATTATCAAACCAAACGCCGAGGAACTGGCTTCGGCCGTTGGTCGCACCCTTTACACAATCGGCGATGTAATCGATGCCGCGCGCGAACTTTGTGAGCACGGGGTTGACGCCGTATTGGCCAGCCTCGGAGCAGACGGCATGATTGCAGTGACCAAAGACGAGGCGATTTCGGCCCGCACCTCAAAGGTGAAGGTAATCAACACCGTTGGCGCCGGCGATGCAACCCTTGCCGGGTTCCTATCGGCAATCGCAGAGCACACCGAACCGCTTGGCACTTCCGAGGGAGTTGGCTTCGACCTGCGCAAGGGTCTAACCACGGCGGTCAAATGGGGTGCGCTTGCAGTCACCCAACCGAGCTCCGGTCTCGAGAATCTTGACAACATGCCCGAATCGTTCTTGAACGAAACCCCAGACCGCAGCGCACCGCTTGAGGAAACTGCAGTCGCCTAAAAGCGCGGCACTTTCACTTCAACCAGGCGTGGCTCAAGCAGTGCGGTGTCAATAACCACACTTTGGATAATCAGTTCTTCGCCCGACTCGCGTATTCCCTTAACAAAAGGGCCGTCGGTTAGCCCGGTGAGCACAAATATGTGGCGCTCCCCCGAAACCAATTCGTGCAGCTCATGCAACTTATCCAAATCGTGACCGGCATCAAGCGCCAAAGTCAGTTGCTCGGGGGTCATGACGACGAGCTTTCCCTGCATGAAACCACCCAGAACCTGAACCGCGCAAGCTGTGACCACACCCTCCGGATTTCCGCCAACCCCCAAGAGCATGTCAACCGAGGTGTCATCAAGGGCAGCGGCAACGGCCATCGCAACGTCGCCCTCTTCGAACCTCACCCAGTTGGCCCCAGAAGCCTGAACCTCGGCAATAACGTCGAGATTGCGAGCCTTGTTGATCACGGCAACATTTAGTGCGCTGACCGGCTTATCCATCGCCGCAGCTAAAGCGATGATGTTTTCGGTCGGTGAGGCCTCTAGGTGCACAACTCCCCTGCCGATGGCCCCGGTGACAATCTTTTTCATGTAAAAAACTTCGGGAGCGCGCATCATGGTCGACCTGGTCGAAGCGGCCATAACCGAAACCGCCCCCGCTAAGCCAGCGGCTGCCAGAGCAGTGCCGTCAATTGGGTCAACCGCGATATCCCAATCGAGTGGCTGCCCCTGCCCAATAATTTCGCCGGTGTAAAGCATCGGCGCTTCGTCTTTTTCGCCCTCGCCAATCACGACCGTTCCACCAAAATTTGCGCCGATGAGCGAAGCCCGCATGGCATCAACGGCAGCCCGATCAACCGCATTTTTATCGCCTAAACCAACCAGTGGCCAGGCCGCGGCCGCGGCAGAAACCGTGGCGGCATAAAGATCGAAGGTCGGTTGCCCCCAGTGCTCTGGTGAAGAATACTCTGACATGGTGGCGCCCTCCCGAGCAGTTTGGCAACAACTGTTGGTAACATCATAAGAAGCCCGCAGACGTGCTAAACACTCATATCTTTAGGAGACCACGTGCCAGTCGCATCGCCAGACCAATACCTTGAAATGCTAGATCGCGCCAAAAAGAACGGTTTTGCCTACCCAGCAATCAACGTCAGCAGCAGCCAGACGCTAAACGCGGCTCTTGCCGGTTTGCAGGCGGCCGGTTCAGACGGCATCATTCAGGTGACCACGGGTGGCGGCGACTACTGGTCGGGCCCAACAATCAAGAACATGGCTTCGGGTGCCGCCGCAATGGCAGTGTTCGCTCGTGAGATTGCAAAAAACTACGGAATCACCGTTGCTTTGCACACCGATCACTGCGCCAAAGACCAACTGGACAAACTGGTTCGCCCGTTGATTGCGATTTCTCAAGAGCGCGTCAAGGCTGGCCAAGACCCACTGTTCAACTCGCACATGTGGGATGGCTCAGCCGTTCCAATGGCCGAGAACATGGAAATCGCCAAAGAGATGCTAAAGCTAACCAGCGGCATCGGAGCGGTGCTAGAGATTGAAGTTGGCGTTGTCGGTGGCGAAGAAGACGGTGTCGAAGGCGCAGCCGGTGCTGACCTTTACACCACGCCAGCCGATGGCCTAATGACCGCCGAGGCACTTGGCCTAGGCGAAAACGGTCGCTACATGGTTGCCCTGACCTTTGGCAACGTGCACGGCGTTTACAAGCCTGGCAACGTCAAGTTGCGACCAGAACTGCTCGGCGAGATTCAGGCCGCAGTCGGCGCCAAGTATGGCAAAGACAAGCCATTCGACTTGGTCTTCCACGGCGGCTCTGGCTCAAGCCCGGCAGAAATCGCCGAGGCGGTAAGCCACGGTGTCATCAAGATGAACATCGACACCGACTTGCAATACGCTTTCACTCGCCCGATTGCGGCGCATATGTTCACCAACTATGACGGTGTGCTAAAGGTTGATGGCGAAGTTGGCAACAAGAAAGCCTACGACCCACGTGCCTGGGGCAAGTTGGGCGAGGCCGGAATGTCTGCTCGCGTTGTCGAAGCCGCTCAAGAGCTTGGCTCAGCCGGCAAATCGATGTCACTCTAAGGTTTCAAAAATTACTGAAGCAAGCCCGTTCTATGAGAACGGGCTTGCTCGCTTTAAGGGTGAGCATTTAGACGGTGCCATGCACGGGCACTGGGAGTTTTACCGGAAAGATGGCTCGCTAATGCGAACCGGCGATTGAGCCTTAGTCGCGCTTCATCTTGTTGCTGGTGTCTTCGCCGGCAGCCTTG
>CAZLWT010000001.1:21274-23126 GCA_964563325.1 uncultured Rhodoluna sp.
GATTGAGCCTTAGTCGCGCTTCATCTTGTTGCTGGTGTCTTCGCCGGCAGCCTTGAGTTCTTTGCGCAGTTCCTTGGGAAGCGAGAACTGCACGTCTTCCTCGGCCGTGGTCACCGTGCGCACATCGCCAAAACCGCGCTCGGCAATGTAATCGAGCACGTCGTTGACCAGCTCTTCTGGAACTGAAGCGCCTGATGACACTCCGATGGTTTCGACACCCTCAAACCAGGCCTCATCGATCTCATGAGCGTAATCGACGCGATACGCGGCCTTCGCGCCGGCCTCGAGGGCAACCTCAACTAGGCGAACCGTATTCGAAGAGTTGGCCGAGCCAACCACGATTACCAAATCTGAGTCGGCGCCCACCTTTTTGATGGCCACCTGTCGGTTCTGAGTCGCGTAGCAAATGTCGTCGCTCGGCGGATTTTGCAACGTTGGATACTTCTCGCGCAGTTTGACCACGGTCTGCATGGTTTCATCGACAGAAAGGGTGGTTTGAGAAAGCCAAATGACCTTCTTTGGGTCGCGCACAATCTGCTGACCGGCATCGTCTGGACTGTTTACGATCTGAACGCGGTCTGGGGCCTCGCCTGCGGTGCCCTCAACCTCTTCATGGCCTTCGTGGCCGATTAGCAAGATGTCATAGTCTTCGCTTGCAAAACGCTGCACCTCGCGGTGAACCTTGGTTACCAGCGGGCAGGTGGCGTCGATTGTGTTGAGGCCACGGGCCTCGGCGGCGGCAACCACGGCCGGTGAAACACCGTGGGCCGAGAAAACCAAAACGGAACCAACTGGAGCCTCGTCAACCTCATCGACGAAAATCGCGCCACGCTTTTCAAGCGATGCAACAACGTGCTTGTTGTGCACGATTTGCTTGCGCACGTAAACCGGAGCGCCGTAGTGTTCGAGAGCTTTTTCAACGGCGATGACCGCGCGATCAACCCCGGCACAATAGCCTCTAGGGGCAGCCAACAGCACTCGCTTCGTTGTCGAAGTCGAAACGGTTAGCGGCGCATCAGAAATGTCTAGGCCGGCGGTATTCTGTAAGTCAGTCACCCTTCAATGATAAACAACCCGAGGGCTGCCGAACCCCAGAAAGACAAGAGCATGAGCGACGAAACGACCGCCTTAGAAGCCGCTAGCGGCGCTGTCGCCTCAAGAGGTTCAAGTCTCGAGGCCCCGTGGCCGGTGAGTCGACTGGCTCAAAGCCTAAAGGACTGGATTGAGCGACTCGGAACCCTTTGGGTTGAGGGTGAAATATCTCAAATCCGCTTCAACCCGACAAGCGTTTTTGGTTCACTCAAAGACCTTCAAATTGAAAACACGGTTGAGATTCATTCTTGGAATCCGAGCGGAATCGCCAAGGATTTAAAAGCCGGCGACCGAGTCGTGGCACTTGTCAAACCGGCTTTTTGGCCGAAAAACGGCAAGTTGACCATGAATGTGCTGGAAATGCGAAAGGTCGGGCTTGGCGATCTGCTCGAGCGCCTCGAACGCCTGCGCCAGCAACTCATCAGCGAGGGTTTGACCGCTGAATCCAGAAAGCAAAAACTGCCATTCTTGCCAAACAAGATCGGGTTGATTACCGGCGTCAACTCGGATGCCGAAAAAGATGTGCTTCGAAACACCAAACTACGTTGGCCAGAGGCGCAATTTAGGGTCATCAACACCCTGGTGCAAGGCGACAAAGCGGCACCCGAAATCATCGCGGCGCTGCAAACCCTTGATGCCGACCCAGAGGTCGACGTAATCATCATCGCCCGCGGTGGCGGTTCATTCATGGACCTTTTCGTTTTCAACGATGAGGCCTTGGTGCGCGCCGTTGCCAACGCCAAGACCCCCATCATTAGCG
>CAZLWT010000002.1:0-19258 GCA_964563325.1 uncultured Rhodoluna sp.
GCTCTTCCGATCTCGGCGATGTTCCATTTAGCAATCGGGTAATTAAAAAGGCCGCTTCCAAGGTGGCCTCGCTTACCTTTGCCCCCGGAAATGTTGCCGGTGGTCGCTTGGGCATAGTCGACACGGCGGCGGGCGCTGCAACCGCGGCGAAACTTTATGTAGCTGGTCTGCCAAATGGGCAGTGCTTCATGATGCGCATGGGAGAGCAGGCGGTTTCGGCCCTGCCACTGAGCGTGCGAAACGAGTATGCCGCGGGCAACCTGAGGCATGTCGGAGTGTTTCCCGTGCCCAACATTTCAAGAACCGCAAGAAACGTGGTTGGTTCGGGGCAGTTTGCCGTTGCCTTCGAAGATGACCAGGATGTGCGAACCACGCTCAAATACCTGTTGAGTGCCGAATTGGGAACCCATGGCTGGGCCAGATCGGCCACCTTCCTATCTGCGCACGCCGGCTTTGACAACACCCTCTATTCAAATCCGATTCGCAAGCAAATTGCCGAGGTCATGGCCAATGCCAACAGTTTCTCTTTCGACGCATCCGAACTAATGCCCACGAGTGTCGCGGCGGTTGAGGGGCAGCAACTGATCGAGTGGATTGCCAACCGGCAAACCTTGGCTTCGGCTCTTGGCTCAATCGACGCGAGTTGGAACAACCTTCCTGCCGATTGAGCAACCCGTTCCGAGGCGGCCGCCTAGACCCATGGTTTCTCGGGTCGATTCGGTATGATTTAGGTAATTCTCTTTTTACTGCAATGCCGCTAGGGAATCCCAAAACCAGATTCGAAGGCCCTACTTTGACCCCAACCGAACTCTCTGCCGCTCTTGTGATCATTCTTCGCAGGATGCAAGACGATGGTCGAATCGGCGCTGGAAACCTGCCGAACGATGTTGTGGTTGAGCGACCGAAAAACCGAGAGCACGGCGATTGGTCGACTAACGTGGCCATGCAACTGGCAACGAAATTCGACACCAACCCAAGGGCGTTAGCCGCTCTTTTGGCCACTGAACTGCAGTTGCTTGCTGGCGTTGCCAGGGTTGATATTGCTGGGCCGGGTTTCTTGAACATTACTTTTAGCGCCGAGGCGGCCGGTGAACTGGTCAAGACCATCGTCGAGTCAGCCGAGCGGTATGGGTCGAGCGAAGCCCTGGCCGGCTTGAAAATCAACGTTGAGTTTGTTTCGGCAAACCCAACCGGCCCGATTCACATGGGCGGAACCCGTTGGGCCGCGGTAGGCGATTCGCTCTCGAGAATTCTTGAGGCTCAAGGTGCCGATGTGACCAGGGAATACTATTTCAACGATCACGGCGCCCAAATTGACAGATTCGCGCGTTCGCTTTTGGCACGAGCCAAAGGTTTGCCGGCGCCAGAAGACGGCTACGGCGGGGACTACATCCAAGATATTGCCGATCGTGTTCTGGCCGAAACCGCAGAGGATCTTTTAGCGCTTCCGGAAGCTGAAGCTCAAGAGGCATTCCGGGCGGCCGGTGTTGCTTTGATGTTCGAAGAAATACGAATCTCGCTGCACGATTTTGGCGTGGATTTCGACGTGTTTTTCCACGAAAACTCACTTTATGAATCGAAAGCGGTAGATCGAGCGATAGCTAGGCTTCGCGAACTGGGCCACATTTTTGAGCTTGACGGTGCCGTCTGGCTTCGCTCCACCACCTTTGGTGACGATCGCGACCGCGTTGTTATCAAGAGCGATGGCGAGCACGCCTACATTGCGGGTGACCTGGCCTACTATCTCGATAAGCGGGAACGCGGTTTTGATCGCTGCCTTTACCTTCTTGGTGCAGATCACCACGGCTACGTACCAAGAATGATGGCCCTTTGCGCAGCCTTTGGCGATGAACCGGGGGTGAACCTCGAAATCCTTATCGGGCAAATGGTTAACCTCCTGCGTGACGGCGAGCCAGTGCGCATGTCCAAGCGGGCCGGAACCGTTGTGACCATGGAAGACCTAGTCGAAGCGGTTGGCGTCGATGCCGGTCGCTATGCGCTCGCCAGATCATCGAGCAACTCTCAACTCGACATCGATCTTGAGCAACTCACCAAACGAACCAATGACAACCCAGTTTTCTATGTGCAGTATGCGCATGCCAGAACCAAGCAGGTTGAAAAGAACGCTGCCAGCCTCGCAGTGGACCGAAGTGAGTTCGAGCCGAGACTTCTGGTGCACCCGAGTGAAGCCGATCTGATTGCAAAGCTAGCCGAACTTCCCAGAATCGTCGCGAGCGCAGCTGAATTTAGAGAGCCGCATCGAGTTGCCAGATATGTTGAAGAAGTTGCCGGTGCCTATCACCGCTGGTACGACAACTGCCGAGTCACTCCGCTATCGGGCGCCCCGGCCGAAACCATTCACCGCACTCGACTTTGGCTAAATAACGCCGCCGGTATTGTGCTAAAAAACAGCCTCGACCTGCTTGGTGTTTCTGCACCCGAAAGAATGTAGGCCATCCCATGACGAGCAAAATCGAAGTTAATCCGCTTGCGCCAGAGTGGCTAACTGTTCCTGAGGATGTCAACTCGGTTGCTCCGGGCATTTGGCCGGCCAACCTGAACCGATCCGAAACCGGTGAAATCGAAATCGCAGGAATCGGCGTCGACGACCTGGTAAGTCAGTTTGGCACCCCGTTGTTTGTGATCGACGAAGCCGATTTTCGTGCCAGAGCCGTTGCCGTTCGAGAATCTTTCGAAGCTGCGGCCGCCGAAATAGGAACCACCGCTAAGGTTTATTACGCCTCCAAGGTCTTTCTTTGCACCGAGGTCGCAAGCTGGGTTGACGAGCTTGGCCTAAATATCGATGTTGCCTCGGGTGGTGAGTTGGCCGTTGCTTTGGCGGCGGGAGTACATCCATCGAAAATTGGTTTGCACGGAAACAACAAATCAATCATCGAAATTGGCAGAGCCGTCACCGCCGGGGTTGGTGCAATCGTCATAGATTCCGAGATCGAGATTGAACGCATTGCCTCCGCAGCCGGCGCGCAGGACAAGGTGCAGCCGGTTCGGCTTCGAGTGAACTCTGGAGTTCACGCCCACACCCACGAATTTTTAGCAACCGCGCGCGAAGATCAAAAATTTGGAGTAGCGCTCTCTGATGTGCCGGCACTGGTGGCCAAGATTCGCTCTCACTCGCATCTCAAATTTTTAGGGTTGCACTCTCACATCGGGTCGCAGATTTTTGCGGTCGAGGGCTTCGTGGAATCTGCCAAGCGTTTGCTAGCGGTGCACGCCGAGTTGCTCAAGTTCGGTGAGGTTCCCGAGCTAAATCTGGGAGGTGGCTTTGGCATCAACTACACCCGTGCCGATGAGGCACCAAAACTCAGCGAGTTTGCCAGCCAGATTGCCCAAGCGGTTAAGGCGGAATGTGAACTGCATTCGATTCCGGTTCCAAAGTTGGCCTTTGAGCCGGGTCGCGTCATAGCCGGCCCGACCACCGTGACGATCTATAACGTCGGAACCATCAAGGATGTGACGGTGACCGATGGTGGTGACCCACAGGTTCGCAAGTATGTGAGCGTGGATGGTGGCATGAGCGATAACGCCAGACCAGCACTTTACGAGGCGGATTACTCGGGACTGTTAGCCTCAAGGCAATCAACAGCGGCACCGGCGCTGGCTCGGGTGGTTGGAAAACACTGCGAGAGCGGTGACATCGTGGTGCGTGCCGACTACTTGCCCGCAGACATCGCACCAAACGATTTATTGGTCGTTGCGGCCACCGGCGCATACTGTTATTCACTGAGTAGCAACTACAATTTTCTTACCCGACCTGCCGTCGTAGCAGTGCTTGATGGGTCGGTCAGACTGGTGTTGCGAGGCGAAACCGAGGCAGATTTATTTGCCAGAGATGTCCGTTATCAAACCAACCTGGCCACCGGCAAGTCGGCCAGCAAAAGTCAGAGGGGCTAAAACCTTGATTGAATATCGTCCGCTAAGGGTTGCGCTACTGGGCGCCGGCTCGGTTGGCAGCCAGGTTGCCCGCTTACTTCTGGCAAACCGAGTCGAACTTGCTGCCCGCGTGGGTGCCGAACTTGAGTTGGTCGGCATCGCCGTACGCAATCTCGATGCCAAACGCGAGGGTGATTTACCGGCCTCACTTTTTACCACCGATGCCGAGACTCTCATTTTGGGTGCCGACATTGTCATCGAGGTAATGGGCGGAATCGAACCGGCCAGAAGTTACATTCTTTTGGCGCTAAATTCGGGTTCCGACGTCATCACCGCCAATAAGGCTTTGCTGGCAACGCACGGCACCGAGTTGTTTGACGCCGCCGAGCAGGTGGGCGCCCAACTTTACTTCGAAGCCGCCGTGGCAGCCGCCATTCCAATCATTCGGCCACTTCGCGAGTCTTTGGCGGGCGATAAAGTGACCCGAATAATGGGAATCGTGAATGGCTCGACCAACTACATTCTTGACCGCATGGACACCGCTGGGCTCTCGCTCGAGGCCGCCATGGTTGAGGCCACCGACCTCGGTTACTTAGAAGCCGACCCCAGCCTTGATGTCGAAGGCTTCGACGCCGCGCAGAAGGCCGCAATCCTGGCCTCGCTCGCTTTTCACACCGAGGTTCCGCTCGATCAGGTTTACCGCGAGGGCATCACCAAGGTAACCGCCGAGCAAATGATTGCTGCAAAACGCGATGGATACGTGATCAAGCTGCTGGCGATTTGCGAAAGAATCGCGCCCGACGATTTGGGTGAGGGCGGAATTTCGGTTCGCGTTTACCCGGCACTGATTCCTCAGGAGCACCCGCTGGGCGCAGTTCGCGGTGCCTTCAACGCGGTGTTTGTTGAGGCCGAGGCGGCGGGCGCGCTGATGTTCTATGGTTCGGGTGCCGGAGGCGTGCAAACGGCGTCGGCGATTCTGGGAGATTTGGTCTCGGCGGCAAAGCGTCACGTGGCGGGTGGGCCAGGTTTGGCCGATTCGGTGCACGCGAACCTTCCGGTGCTTCCAATCGAACGGGTTTTGACCAGATACCAAATTACGCTCGGGGTTGCTGACCAACCTGGAGTTTTGGCAAAGGTGGCACAAACCTTCGCCGATCACGACGTTTCGATTGAAACCGTCGAGCAGGGGCTTCGCGCGGTTGCCGGGCGAAAGTCGGTTGCTCTTCTTGAAATTGGCACTCACCAAGCCAGCGATGCAGCGCTCTCTGCAGTAGTAGCAGCACTTGCCGCCAGCGATGCCGTCGAGTCAATTTCCTCCGTTATTCGAGTAGAAGGTATCTGATGGCTCACCTCTGGCGCGGCGTTATCCGCGAATATTTTGACCGTTTAGACGTAACCAAAGACACGCCGATCATCACCCTCGGTGAAGGCGGCACCCCCTTGGTCGATGCTCCCGCACTCGCCAAACTGGTTGGTGCAGATCAGGTCTTCCTGAAGGTGGAGGGCATGAACCCAACCGGTTCATTCAAGGACCGTGGAATGACCATGGCGGTTTCCAAGGCCGTCGGGCACGGCGCCAAGGCTGTCATCTGTGCCTCAACGGGCAACACCTCGGCATCGGCCGCGGCTTATGCGGCAGCCGCCGGAATCCAGTCGGTGGTTCTAGTGCCAGACGGCAAAATTGCTCTTGGCAAGCTAAGCCAAGCGGTTGCCCACAAGGCTCAGATTTTGCAGGTTGAAGGAAACTTCGATGACTGCCTCGACCTGGCTCGCGACCTTTCAGCCAACTACGCCGTGCACCTGGTCAACTCGGTGAACCCAGACCGCATCGAGGGTCAAAAAACCGGAGCCTTTGAAGTTGTTGAAGCTCTGGGATTTGCTCCCGACTTCCACGTTTTGCCGGTCGGAAACGCGGGCAACTACTCGGCTTATTTCAAGGGATACCTCGAAGACTTCAATGCCGGAACCATCAAGGCAGTGCCTAAGATGTGGGGCTTCCAAGCCGAAGGTTCGGCGCCTTTCACCGTCGGTCACCCGGTCAAGAACCCCGAAACCATCGCCACCGCGATTCGCATCGGAAATCCAGCTTCTTGGGATTTGGCGCAGAGCGCCAGAGAGTGCTCGCAGGGAATGTTTGGTGCCGTAAGCGACGCCGAAATTCTTTGGATGCACCGATTCCTTTCTCAAGAGGTCGGCGTGTTTGTTGAGCCGAGTTCGGCAACCGGTGCAGCCGGTCTGTTGAAGCAGGCCAAACTGGGCTTGGTTCCAAAGGGAGCCACCATCGTTGTGACCGTGACCGGACACGGATTGAAAGACCCGATGTGGGCCCTAAAGGATGAATCCGGTCATGACATCGTGCCTGAAAAGGTTTCGACCCGTGCCGAAGAAGTAGCAGAACGACTGGGATTGGTCTAGAGCGAATATGGCTTCACTTATCGGCAAAAAGGTAACCGTCAAGGTTCCTGCGACCTCAGCTAACCTAGGGCCGGGTTTTGACACCCTTGGCATGGCGCTTTCTTACTACGATGAGCTCGAAGTGACGGCTGTTGCCGGCACCGGGGCATTCGTTGAGATTGACGGTGAAGGAGCCGGTGAGGTTGCCACCGATGAAACCAATCTGGTGGTTCAAGCGATTGCTTACACCTTCAAACATTTCAAACAGGAACTGCCGGGGTTGCAACTAAAGGCCCACAACATAATCCCGCACGGCCGAGGAATGGGTTCCTCAGGGGCGGCTGTTGTCTCTGGAATCATGGCGGCAAAAGGCCTGCTCGAAGGCGTCGTTGAGTTTAGCGCCGACGACCTGCTGCAGTTGGCAACCGAACTCGAGGGGCATCCAGACAATGTCGCTCCAGCGCTTTTTGGCGGTCTGACAATCGCTTGGGAAGACGACAGGGGCCCGCGCCACAAGAAGCTATTTGTGCACCGCGGAGTGTCGCCTTTGGTTTTGGTTCCGGATCACAAAATGTCTACCGCGCTAGCAAGGTCACTGCAGCCGGAATCGGTGCCGCATGACGATGCGGTTTTCAACGTATCGCGCTCGGCGCTATTGATTGCGGCTCTCGTACAGAGCCCCGAGCTGTTGCTTGCGGCAACCGAGGACAGGCTTCACCAGAACTATCGCGCCGCTGCAATGCCAGAGACCGATCGGCTCATTCAACTCCTCCGCGAGGCAGGACACGCCGCGGTGGTTTCCGGAGCTGGCCCGTCGGTGTTGGTTCTGGCCAGCGACCCAGCGGAACGCTTGGCGGCGGCAAAACTTGCGGCTGAAAATTATCCCAGTTGGAAGGCTTTGCTCTTGGCAGTCGACTTTAAAGGTGCTACTGTTGCATTACACCAATAGTACCGACGCCAGTTTTTAGCGTTCGAATGGTGAAATCTTCGCAGATCTAGCGAACCCCTCACGAGTGAAGTTGTAAAGCGTAAAAGCAAAACGACTGAACTGTGCAGCGGTGACTACCTCATAAACGGAAAGTCACCCAAACTCCTAAGAAAGAGCAATCAACAGATGGATGAAATCCAAGAAACCAAGCCGGTTCGCAAGAGCCGTCGCGTGGTAGCAGAAGCTTCGGCCCCAAGCGCCCCTTCAGCAGAAAATACTTCAAGCGAAGCCCCAGTTGCCGCAAAGCGAAACACTCGTTCCAGAGTCGCCAAAGTGACCACTGAGGCTGCAGCCGTGGCCGAAAAAGCCCCAGCCAGCTCAAGTGCAAGCGCCTCGGAAGGCTCGAACAACCAGGCAGGCGATTCAAGCCAGGGCGAATCAACCCAGCGCGAATCAGCCGGCCGTGAGGGTGGCGAGCGCCAGAGCAACAACCGCAACCGCAACCGTGGCCGTGGCCGTCAGAACAACGAAGGCCAGTCAAACGCCGAGGCGAACACCGAGGGTGGTTCAAACGAACGCCCAGAGCGTCAGGAACGCCAAGAGCGCCCAGAGCGTCAAGAAGGCGAATCAACCGATCGCCAACAGCGTTCAAATTCTGGTTCAAACCAGAACCGTGAACCACGCGACCGCGACTTCGATGATGACCGCCGCGGCAACAGCAACAACCGCAACCGCAACCGTAGCCGTGACCGCGATCGCTTCCGTGACCGTGACCGCAACGGCCGCAGCCGCCCGGGTGGCAACTCACAGGACGAGATCGAAACCGAAATCTCACCAGATGATGTTCTGATCACCGTGGCCGGAATCCTAGACGTTCTCGACAACTACGCCTTCGTTCGCACCAGTGGCTACCTTCCGGGGCCAAACGATGTTTACGTCTCATTGGGTCAGGTCAAGAAGTACAACCTGCGCAAGGGAGACGCCGTTGTTGGCGCCATCCGCCAGCCACGCGAGGTTGACAACCAGGGTCGCCAGAAGTTCAACGCCATCGTGCGCATCGACACAATCAATGGACTGACCCAAGACCAAGTTGTAAACCGGGTTGAGTTTGGCAAGTTGACCCCGCTCTACCCGCAGACTCGTTTGCGTCTTGAGACCGAACAGAACAAGCTCAGCACTCGAATCATCGACCTGGTGGCTCCGATTGGTAAGGGCCAGCGTGGCCTTATCGTTTCGCCACCAAAGGCCGGTAAGACCTTGGTTCTGCAGGCAATCGCCAACTCGATAGCCGTCAACAACCCAGAGGTTCACCTGATGGTGGTTTTGGTTGACGAGCGTCCAGAAGAAGTGACCGACATGCAGCGCACCGTCAAGGGCGAGGTCATTGCCTCAACCTTCGACCGTCCAGCCGAAGACCACACCACCGTTGCCGAGTTGGCAATCGAGCGCGCCAAGCGTCTGGTTGAGCTAGGTCACGACGTAGTTGTGCTTCTTGACTCGATCACCCGTTTGGGACGCGCTTACAACCTGAGCTCACCGGCTTCTGGCCGAATCCTTTCGGGTGGTGTCGATTCATCGGCTCTTTACCCGCCAAAGCGTTTCTTTGGTGCAGCTCGCAACATCGAAGATGGCGGATCACTGACCATCCTCGCAACCGCGCTTGTTGAAACCGGTTCGAAGATGGATGAGGTTATCTTCGAAGAGTTCAAGGGAACCGGCAACATGGAGCTCCGTTTGTCGCGATCACTCGCCGACAAGCGCATCTTCCCAGCCGTAGACGTGAACGCTTCGGGTACCCGACGTGAAGAAATGCTGATGAGCCCGGATGAGACCAAAATCATCTGGAAACTGCGTCGTGCACTGGCCGGTCTTGAGCAGCAACAGGCGCTTGAGTTGGTTCTTGGCCGTTTGAAGGAAACTTCGAGCAACGTTGAGTTCCTAATGCAGGTTCAGAAGTCAATGCCGGTACCTTCAGGTTCAGACGGAGAATAATGCTTGACTCAGTCCAGGCGCTACTGGCTGAACATCAAGAGCTGCAAGAGAAGCTTTCTGACAGTTCGGTCTTCGGAAACCCAGCCTTAGCTAAGAAGCTCAATCGGCGTTACGCCGAGTTGAACGCAATCGTGGCCGCCTTCAATTCGGTGAATGAAATCACCGAGGATTTGAAGGCCGCCCGAGAGTTGGCTAAAGAGGATGAGGCCTTTGCGGCCGAAATTCCGGGACTCGAAGAAAAACGTCACATCGCCAGCGAAAAACTTCGTCGACTGCTGATACCGCGCGACCCAGATGATGGGCGTGACGTAATCATGGAAATCAAGGCCGGAGAAGGTGGCGCAGAGTCCGCTCTGTTTGCCGCCGACCTGCTGAGAATGTACTTGCAGTATGCCAACAGCAAGGGTTGGAAGACCGAGATCCTGGACAAAAACGAGTCTGACCTCGGTGGCTACAAGGATGTTCAGGTGGCAATCAAGGGCAACTCAAGCGATCCTTCCGAGGGAGTTTGGGCGCACTTGAAATACGAGGGTGGCGTTCACCGCGTGCAGCGGGTTCCGGCAACCGAAACTCAAGGGCGCATTCACACTTCGGCGGCCGGTGTTTTGGTGTTTCCAGAAGTTGATGCCCCCGAAGAAGTCGAGATCAGCCAAAACGACATCCGTATCGATGTTTTCCGATCCTCTGGCCCCGGTGGTCAATCGGTAAACACCACCGACTCGGCCGTTCGCATCACTCACTTGCCAACCGGCATTGTGGTTTCGATGCAGAACGAAAAGTCACAGTTGCAAAACCGTGAAGCCGCCATGCGCGTGCTGCGTGCCAGGATTTTGGCCGCTCAACAAGAAGCCCTCGAGGCCGAGTTGAGCGCCGCTCGCAAATCCCAAGTGAAATCGGTTGACCGTTCCGAACGCATTCGCACCTACAACTATCCCGAGAACCGCATTGCCGACCACCGCACCGGTTACAAGGCTTATAACCTTGACGCCGTGATGGATGGCGCTCTTGAACCGGTAATCCAGTCGGCGATTCAAACCGACGAGGAAGCCCGCCTAGCCGCTCTCGGTTCCAACCAAAAATAGGTTCCGTTTTTCATGTCTGGCGAATCGTTGCAAGAGCAGGTTGAATCGGCCGCGACTCGTTTTGAATCGGTTGGCATCGAATCCGCACTCGTCGATGCCGAACTCTTGGCCTGCCACCTGCTCGATTGCAGTCGTGGCGAGCTTCAGATAAAGCTGATTCTTGGCGAAACGATGGATACCGCCGCGCGCGCAAGCTACGAAACCCTGCTTGCCCGACGTGCCGCGCGTGAACCGCTGCAGCACATCACGGGGAAAGCGTATTTTCGATCGCTCGAACTAAGCGTTGGTCTCGGTGTCTTTGTTCCACGACCCGAGACCGAAGGAGTCGCGCAGCTTGCCATTGATGCACTGCGCTTGACGGCGACGCCTGACCCAATTGGCATCGACCTTGGAACCGGTTCGGGCGCAATCGCTTTGGCCCTGGCAACCGAGGTTTCGAATGCCAAAATCTACGCTGTTGAAAAATCGCCAGCGGCCATGGTTTTCACCTCGGCAAACTTTGCAAGGTACGGCGCCGATAACGCCACCCTCATCGAGGGCGATCTAGCCGATGCGTTTCAAGAGCTAAACGGCAGGGCCTCGGTTGTCGTTTCAAATCCCCCCTATATTCCGAATCGAATGATTCCGAGAGATCTGGAGGTGCGGAATTTTGACCCCGAACTCGCTCTTTACGGTGGCGATGACGGCATGGATGTGATCCATTTAGTCTTGGATTCTGCTCGCCGCTTGCTGCACAGCGGGGGAACGCTCATTATTGAACACGCCGAAATCCAGTCTCAGCAGGTCTGTCAACTACTATTGGCAAGTGGATGGCGCCAGGTTAGAGCCCACAAGGATCTGACCATGCGCGACCGAGCAGTTTCGGCAATCAAGTAATCAGGTCAGGAGGCCGGCGTGAATCGTATCTATGACTGTGCGACCGATACCGATCTGCTGACCGGCATGCGATTGGCCAAGGTTTCGCTTGGTCGCCAGGAACTGGTGGTAATGCCAACCGATACGGTTTATGGCCTGGCCGCCGATGCGTTCTCGTCTAAAGCGGTGGCCTCGTTGCTGGCCGCCAAGGGCCGCGGGCCCGAATCGCCGCCACCGGTTCTCATTGCTAACACCGATACCCTGCAAGCTCTCGCGGAATCCGTACCCGAGGTGGCCAACCGGCTTGCTCAGGCCTTTTGGCCCGGTGCCCTAACCATGATTTTTCGTGCCCAACCTTCGCTCAACTGGAACTTGGGCGAAACCAAGGGTACGGTCGCGCTTCGTGTGCCAGATCACAAGATCGCCCTCGCGCTGCTTGCCGAGGTTGGGCCTCTTGCCGTGTCAAGCGCCAACCTAACTGGCCAGCCAGCTGCCGTCACCTGCCAAGAGGCGCAACAGTATTTGGGTGACTCGGTTGCCGTGTACCTTGATTCTGGTCCAAGCCCCAAGGGTCAAGCCTCAACCATCCTCGATCTGACCGGTTTAGAGGAATCCTTCGATTCCGAGGGCAAAATGACCGTGACCGGACAAATCCGTTTGGTTCGCGAGGGAGCGATACCCTTCGAAAGCATTGCTGAAGTGGCGGGGGATTTGCTTGAGCCAATCAGCAAATTCGGGCAGGACACCCAGTAATGCGCGCCTACCTAACAATCGCTTTTTTCGCGGCCGTGGTCACATTTTTTGCTACCTGGGCGGTTTTGCGATTGGCTCGCAGATACGGTGTTTACACTGCCATTCGGGCGCGAGATGCCCATAAAACGCCCACCCCTCGGCTCGGCGGGGCCGCGATGTTCCTCGGCTTTGCGGTTTCGTTGGGTTTGGCCGGATTACTCGGCTGGTTCAAAAGTGTTTACAGCAACCCAACCCAAATCATCGCGATTTTTATAGCCGCGGCTTTGATCACCACCATCGGGGTGCTCGACGATCTTTTTGACCTCGACTGGACGCTTAAGCTTGCCGCCCAGTTTGTCACGGCCGGAATTTTGGCTTGGCAGGGCGTTCAGATCGTTTCACTGCCAATATTCGGACTAACCATCGGAAGCTTTGGAACATCCATCGTCGTCACGGTTTTCGTGACCGTGCTGGTAATGAATGCGGTGAACTTTATCGACGGATTAGACGGCTTGGTTGCCGGTGTCGTGCTGATAGGCACCGTGGTGTTTTTCATTTACAGCTACTTTCTGGCACAGCAAACATCGCCGACCAACTACTTCAACCTGGCTTCGCTCATTTCGGCCATCGTCATCGGAGTTTGTGTTGGGTTTTTGCCTTTCAACTGGCACCGAGCCAAGATTTTCATGGGGGACAGTGGCGCCCTGCTGCTTGGGCTGCTGATGTCGACCTCGGCGCTAACCGTCACGGGTCAAATCGATCCCGAGTTAGCGACCAATAACTTGTTGGTTCCAGCCTTCCTGCCTTTGATTTTGCCACTCGCAATACTTGTTTTGCCGCTCCTCGACTTCACCCTCTCGGTCATTCGCCGGTTGAGTGCCGGTAAATCACCGTTTGCCGCTGACCGGGGTCACATTCACCACCGGCTTCAGGATTTCGGGCACACCCACTTGGGCTCGGTTTTGGTCTTTTATATTTGGACCGCCCTGATTTCAATCAGCTGCCTGCTTTTCTTTTTTCTGCCGGCGCGCGAAACCATGGCGTTTTTCTTCGTGGGATTGGCCGGAGCTCTGGCCTATACGGTTTGGCCAGTTTTTTCAGAATCTCGGCGTTCGGCAACAAAAGTTTCAAATAGGAGAAAATCATGAGCCAGCCAACAAACATCGCCGACCTGTTGAAACGGGTCCTTATTCGTGGGGCGATTCTGATTTTGGCGGTTGGCGTCTTGGGCGGCTTGATTGGCTACCTGGTAGTTGGCCTACCCGGCCTGTTTAGCGCGCTAATCGGTGCGGCCATGGCGATGTTATTCGTTTCGCTAACCGCGCTTAGCGTTCTAGTTGGCGGAAAGCTGAGCCTGGGTGGTTTCTTTGCCGTTGTGATGGGTGGCTGGCTGCTGAAAATCGTGATTTTCCTGATTTTGGTTGCCACCCTAAAGCGCGCCGAGTTCATTAATGGGCCAACGCTGTTCATCACATTGGTGGTCTCAATCCTCGGTTCACTCGTGCTAGACACCATGGCTGTCTCCAAGGCTCGAATCCCTGTGGTTCAGGGCTAAAAAACTTGGCCGCTGATGGCAAACGCAGCCTATCGTGCAAGCCTTTGCTGATAGAGTAGAGGCATACATCCGAGCCGGTCTTGGGTGACGCACACTGTAAATCGCCGCAAGGCCCAAAACTTGCCCCGACACAGGAGTACAAGCTGTTAGCTAAAACATTTGGTCTGCTCCAGGCAGTGACCAGCACCGATGAGTCGGGCAACGGATTCCACGCCCCCTCCATCATGGAGTTTTACCCACAAATCGTGGCATTCGAAGGAACCCCCTTCGCACTGAACCGCATCATGATCATTCGACTTATCGTCGTTGCCGTTTTGCTTATTGTTTTCACTCTTTGGGCGGGCAGGGTTCGCAAGGCTGAGAAAGCCGGGCAGCTGGTTCCAAGCCGATTCCAACTGATGGGTGAAATCTCACTCAACTTTGTTCGCAAGTCAATCGCGCATGAGCAGCTTGGTGAAAAAGACGGAGACCGCTTCCTTCCGCTTTTGACCACAATATTTTTCACTGTTCTGGGAATGAACATCACGGGAATCATCCCGGGATTCAATATCGCTGGCACCTCGGTAATCGGGCTGCCAATCGTTCTGGCGGCGGCAGCTTACGTCACCTTCATCTATGCGGGAATCCGCAAGCATGGCATGGGATTCTTCAAGGCCTCGCTGTTTCCAGCCGGAGTACCACCGGTCTTTTACATCCTGGTCACGCCGATTGAGTTGCTATCAACCTTCATTCTGCGCCCGGTGACACTGGCACTTCGTCTCACGATGAACATGATCGCGGGGCACCTCTTGCTCGTGCTCTGTTTCTCGGCTACCCAATACTTTTTCTTCAATGCAGACGGCATCATGAAGGCGTTTGGAGCGGGAACCTTCCTGTTTGGTTTCATCTTCACACTTTTTGAGATGCTGGTCGCGTTTCTACAGGCCTACGTGTTCACCCTGCTTACAACTGTTTACATTCAGTTGGCATTGGCAGACGAGCACTAAAAAACAAGCACTGGCAACCGTCAGAGCTACACCGCGGAAGGGAACCACCAAGTGGACGTATCTAACATCGCAGCAATCACCGGCAGCCTCGGAGTCGTAGGCTACGGCCTAGCAGCAATCGGGCCAGGCGTTGGCGTAGGTCTTGTAGTTTCAAAGACCATCGAGTCAATCGCTCGTCAGCCAGAGCTAGCAGCTCGCCTTCAGGTCACAATGTGGCTTGGTATCGCATTCACCGAGGCACTAGCGCTAATCGGTCTTGCAACCCCGTTCATCTTCGGCGTCTAATCGATCGGAAAATAGACCATGAAAACAAGCCTTATCAAGCTTGTGAGTGAGGCGACCGAAAACCCGCTGATTCCCAAGTCATATGACATGTTCTGGTCTTCGGTCGTTTTCGTCATCCTGCTCGCTTTCTTCTGGTTCGCAATCCTGCCGAACTTCAAGAAAAATCTCGACGCTCGTGCCGACGCTATCGAAGGTCGCCTTGCGGCAGCCGAGCAAGCTCAGGCCGAAGCAGCAGCCAAGACAGCAAACATCGAAGCCGAACAAGCCGAGGCTCGCGCCGAAGCTGCTCAAATTCGTGAGGCTGCTCGCGCCGAGGGTGCGGCAATTTTGGCCGAGCTCAAAGAACTCGCCGCCTCAGAGGCTGCTCGTTTGACAGCAACCGCCAAGGCGCAGATTGAAGCAGAGCGTCAGTCGGCAGTTGTTTCACTTCGCACCGAGGTTGGCGCCCTAGCAATCGATCTTGCATCGAGCGTTGTCGGGGCCAGTCTGCAAAACGACAAGATTGCAGCCGGAGTTGTCGACCAGTTCCTAGCCGACCTAGAAGCCGGCGACAAGGCAGGCAAGAAGTAAATGGCAAGTTCAACCAGACAATCACTGGCTCAAGCCAAACTGGCGCTACAACCGCTATTGGCTAAAGCAGATCTCAAGTTCGCAACCGAGTTATTTGCTGTGGCCTCGGCCACCGCATCTTCGACCCAGTTACGAAGTCTCCTCTCGGACCCTTCCGCCGAGGTAAACGCCAAGTCGGGAGCCGTTGCAGCAGTTTTTGCAAAGAGCATTTCGACCAACGTTCTTGAGTTCGTGAATGTTTTGGTTGGCCTGCGCTGGTCTAAAGGCAGCGACCTGGTTTCCGCCCTTGAGCAACTCGGAGTTCATGTCGTGGCGTCAATCGCCGCCGATGGCAAGAGCCTCGGGCAGCTAGAAAGCGACCTATTCGGCTTTCAGCAGGCAGTTGACTCCGATCAGGATCTGCAGTTCGCACTTGGCGACAAGTTGGCATCAGAGGAAGCAAAGCTTTCCCTAGTCGATTCACTAATCTCAAAGCGAGTGTCTGCCGAATCGGCAATCTTGATTAGGCAAGCCGTTAGCTCGGCTCGCCGACGCAGGGTGTCATTGGTTCTTGAGCAGTTTGGCAAGCAGGTTTCAGCGTTTGCGAGTCGACTCGTGGCAACAGTAACCGTTGCCCGACCAATGACTCAGAGCCAACTTGAACGTCTTGAAAAAGCATTGGCCGCCAGCTATGGCCACAGCCTGAAACTAAACATCGAGTTGGACGAAACTATCCTGGGTGGCGTTCGAGTCCAGGTAGCCGGAGAAATAATCGATGGAAGCCTATCTAGCCGATTAACAGAAGCAAAACTTCAACTGGCCTAGCCAGAAGAAAACCAAAAACTTCAGCCGAGTCCATCGACTGAGCAAAGCAAAACTGGCAGTTCGCGTGAGTGACTGCCTCAAAGACCAACCGGGGCAAGCCCCAGAAGTAGAGGAACGAGATGGCAGATCTGAAAATCAGCCCGAACGAGATTCGCGACGCTCTAAAGGACTTCGTAAAGTCTTACGAGCCAGCCAAGGCTTCGCGCGACGAAGTAGGTCACGTAATCGATGCCGGTGATGGTATCGCTCACGTTGAAGGCCTACCGAGCGCGATGGCTAACGAATTGTTGCGATTCGCCGATGGAACCCTCGGTCTTGCTCTGAACCTAGATGAGCGCGAGATCGGAACCGTTGTTCTCGGAAACTTCGAAGGCATCGAAGAGGGAATGGAAGTTCACCGCACCGGTGAAGTTCTTTCGGTTCCCGTAGGTGACAACTTCCTAGGTCGCGTTATCGATCCACTGGGTAACCCAATCGATGGCCAGGGCGAAATCAAGGCCGAGGCCCGACGCGCACTCGAACTTCAGGCACCGGGCGTTATGGCTCGCAAGTCTGTTCACGAACCACTGCAAACCGGTATCAAGGCCATTGACGCCATGATCCCGGTTGGCCGTGGCCAGCGTCAGCTCATCATTGGTGACCGTCAGACCGGTAAAACGGCAATCGCCATTGACACGATCATCAACCAGAAAGCAAACTGGGAGTCGGGTGACGTTCAGAAGCAGGTTCGCTGCATCTACGTTGCCATCGGTCAAAAGGGTTCGACCATCGCAGGCGTGAAGGCGGCTCTTGAAGAAGCCGGCGCCATGGAGTACACCACCATCGTTGCCTCACCTGCCTCAGACCCAGCTGGCTTCAAGTACCTAGCCCCTTACACCGGATCTGCCATTGGTCAGCACTGGATGTACGGTGGCAAGCACGTTCTGATCATCTTCGATGACCTTTCAAAGCAAGCCGAGGCATACCGCGCCGTTTCACTATTGCTGCGCCGACCACCAGGCCGCGAGGCTTACCCGGGCGATGTTTTCTACCTACACAGCCGTTTGCTTGAGCGTTGTGCCAAGTTGAACGATGCCCTAGGTGGCGGTTCGATGACCGGTCTTCCAATCATCGAAACCAAAGCCAACGATGTTTCTGCATACATTCCGACCAACGTGATTTCGATCACCGACGGTCAGATCTTCTTGCAGTCCGACTTGTTCAACTCGAACCAGCGCCCAGCTATCGATGTGGGTATCTCGGTTTCGCGTGTTGGTGGAGCGGCTCAGGTCAAGGGAATCAAGAAGGTTTCCGGAACCCTAAAGCTTGAGCTAGCCCAGTACCGTTCGCTTGAAGCCTTTGCGATGTTCGCTTCCGACTTGGATGCTGCCTCACGTCAGCAACTTGCCCGCGGAGCCCGTCTGATGGAGTTGCTAAAGCAGCCTCAGTACTCTCCGTACCCGGTAGAGGACCAAACTGTTTCGATCTGGGCCGGAACCACTGGCAAGCTCGATGAGGTTCCAGTTGAAGACGTATTGCGTTTTGAGAGCGAATTGCTCGATTACCTGCGTCGCAACACCAAGCTGTTGGTCACCATCCGCGAGACAAACAACTTGACCGACGACACCGTGGCCGAACTTGAGACCGCAGTTGCTACCTTCAAGAAGAGTTTCGCTACCAAGGGCGGCGAATCACTTGGTTCAACCGTCGTTGAAAGCGCGCTTGACGAAGAAGAAGTAGTCCAAGAGCAAATCGTCGTCCAGAAGCGCAAGAAGTAATCCTTCTTCGCCTATAACGACTTAACGATAAGAAACTAGGAGAGACATGGGAGCGCAACTTCGGGTCTATAGGCAGAAGATTAAGTCTGCTCAGACGACCAAGAAGATCACTCGCGCCATGGAGTTGATCTCAGCTTCGCGCATTTACAAGGCTCAACAGCGCGTTGCTGCATCGGCACCTTACGCGCGTGCGGTCACCCGTGCGGTTTCGGCTGTCGCCACCTACTCAAACGTTGACCACCCGCTAACCACCGAGCCGACACGTATCGATCGCGCTGCGATTGTCGTGTTCACCTCAGACCGCGGTTTGGCGGGAGCTTTCTCGTCCAACGTGATGAAGGAAGCCGATCAGTTGGCAACCTTGCTGCTGAGCCAGGGCAAAGAGGTTGTTTACTACCTCGTTGGTCGAAAGGCTGTCAGCAACTTTAGTTTCCGTCGTCGAGTAGCCGTGCAACAGTGGATCGGTGGCACCGACCTTCCGCAGTTCGATACCGCCAAGGAAATTTCAGACACCATTTTGAAGGCCTTCGCGACCGATGCCTCGGAAGGTGGCGTAGACGAAATTCACGTTGTCTACAACCGCTTTGTCTCGATGATTGCTCAGGTCCCTGAGGTGGTTCGCCTTTTGCCTCTTGAGGTCGTCGAGGGTGTCGAAGCTACGGGAACCGAAGTGTTCCCGCTTTATGAGTTCGAGCCAGATGTTAATAAGGTTTTGGATGCGCTCCTGCCTGTTTACATCGAAAGTCGTATTTTCAACTCGATGTTGCAATCTGCGGCATCTGAGCACGCTGCGCGTCAAAAGGCTATGAAATCGGCTACCGATAACGCCGAGAAGCTTATTCACAACTACACCCGCTTGAGCAACTCAGCTCGCCAGGCGGAAATTACCCAACAGATTTCCGAAATTGTTGGTGGAGCAGACGCATTGTCTACCGCCGGCAACGAAGACTAAGAGAAAGAAAGAGACATGGCCGAGACCAAGAACAAGTCAGCTGCTCCTGCAGCCGACGCCGGGCGAATTGCTCGAGTAACCGGTCCAGTTGTTGACATCGAGTTTCCTCACGATGCCATCCCTGCGATCTATAACGCCCTTACCACGGTCGTTGACCTCAATGGTGAGCTGACCACTCTTACTCTCGAGGTTGCACAGCACCTCGGTGATGACCTGGTTCGCGCCATTGCACTGAAGCCAACCGATGGTTTGGTTCGCGGCGGCAAGGTCAGCGACACCGGTGCTCCGATCTCGGTACCTGTCGGCGACGTCACCAAGGGTCGCGTTTTCAACGTGACCGGTGAAGTGCTGAACGCGGCTCCGGGTGAAACTATTGAAGTAAACGAGCGTTGGTCAATCCACCGTGCCCCACCGGCCTTCGACCAGCTAGAGTCAAAGACTCAGATGTTCGAAACCGGAATCAAGGTCATCGACC
>CAZLWT010000003.1:0-18405 GCA_964563325.1 uncultured Rhodoluna sp.
ACGGCAATCACGTTATATCGATCGCGATCAATAGCGCCGAGCACACCGGCGGCCGTAGCACAAGAAATGGAATGCTCGCTTGAGCGGCCACCAAATAACAAAACCAGGTTCAACTTGCTCATGGCCAGCGCCTATTCTCCCTGCGGGGTATCGCTGTCGTTGGTCAGGTGAGGCGCAATGTCACGAGGCAACATGTCACCATCGATGACCGCCTGAACCTGTTGCACAATCGGCATCGGCACGCCCTTTTCGGCCGCCAACTGCAAGATTGGTTCCACCGAGGCCAAGCCTTCGGCGGTTTGCGACATGCGCTTTAGAACTTCGCGCTTGCTAAAGCCCTGACCGAGCATTTCGCCGGCCCGATGATTTCTGGAAAGTGGCGATTCGCAGGTCGCGATTAGGTCGCCCAACCCGGCCAACCCCACCATCGTCATTGGGTCTGCGCCATAGGCGACCGCAAAGCGACTGATCTCGGCTAACCCGCGGGTCATGATCGAGGCCTTGGTGTTTTCTCCATAGCCAACACCGTTGACGATTCCGATTGCAACAGCAATCAGGTTCTTCAAGATGCCACCGAACTCGGTGCCGATTACATCGTTATTGGTAAAGGTTTTGAAGTACGGTGCTGTCGCGCTCGCGGCAACCGCAGCGGCGGTCTCTTGGCTTATCGAAGCCGCCACTGAAGCCGTTGGTTCACCGCGGGCAATTTCGAGGGCAAGGTTCGGGCCGGAAATCACGGCAATTTTTTCCAATGCAACCCCGGTGACCTGATGAATAACCTCGCTCATGCGAAGTCCGGTGCCTTTTTCGACACCCTTCATGAGGCTTACCAATACTGCGCCGGAAGGGACTCGGTGACCCCATTCCACAAGGTTGGCACGCAACGTCTGCGAAGGCACCGAAAGATAAACCTGGTGGGCGCCGGCGAGCGCCTCGGCAACATCCGAGGTTGCCTTTAGCCCGGCCGGTAAATTGATTCCGGGAAGGTAATCCGGGTTGCGATGTCCAAGATTGATGTCATCGGCAAGCTCGGGCCGACGCGCCCAAAGGGTCACATCGTTACCACCATCGGCTAAAACTTTGGCAAAGGTGGTTCCCCAGCTTCCAGCCCCCATAACGGCTATTTTGGCCAAGGTCATTCACCCTTCTTCTTGTTGAAGTTTCCGGTTACCGACTGCCCGTGAGAGGCAGGATCATGGCGCTGCTCGGGCGCCACTTCATTGCGAAGCACCTCAACCAGTTTGGTAATTTCGTCCATCAGACGCGAGGTAGCCTCGGCTAGTTCGACCGTGGTGGCTTCGCGACCACGAAGCTCGTCAACCTTGAACTCTTTTCCAACCAAGATGCGCATGGGTTTCCAAAATCCGGGTCGAAACTTCGAACTGTAGGTTCCCAAGATTTCTTCGGTGCCCCACTGACCGGCCGGAATAATCGGAACGCCGGCGGCCAGCGCCAATCGCAGGGCACCGCTCTTGCCACGCATCGGCCATTGGTTCGGGTCGCGGGTTAGCGTGCCCTCTGGGTAAATGCAAATAACCTGACCGGCTTTTAGGTGGTCGATCGCAACCCTCATGGGTTCGTCGTTTCGCACGTTGGTGCCACGGAAAACCGGAATTTGCCCAAGTTGCAGCAGGCACCAACCAAGCACCGGCACTCGAAACAAGGATTCCTTAGCCAGAAAATGTGGCAACCGGCGCAGGCGCCAAAAAATGAAATAGGCCATTCCCAGACCATCAAGATTGGTCACGTGGTTTTGCACCAGAACGTAGCCACCCTTTTTTGGGATGTTCTCGCGGCCGCCAACGAACTTCACCCGGAACATCAGCCGAACGAATATTGACAGGAATGAGGCCACCAGCCACACCATTGGTCCGCGTTCCGGCCCACCCACCGTGGGCATGTTAAGCGGTTTGGCAGCGCCAGCTGATTTCTTTTTGCTTGCCATTTGGTTTCGCCTCTTTAGTCTGAATAGGTGAAATCGGCACCGAGTGCTTCAAGTTTGTCGATGAAGTGCTCGTAGCCTCTCGAAATAAGTTGAACGTTGCTTACATTGGACACACCTTGAGCCGCGAGCGCCGCCACCATGTGGCTGAAGCCGCCTCGCAAATCTGGAACCCGAATGTCGGCGGCCTTTAGCTCAACCGGCCCCGAAATCACCGCTGAGTGGTAGAAATTTCGCTGACCAAAACGGCACGGGTTGCCACCGAGACACTCGCGATAAATCTGAATTTGAGCACCCATTTGATTTAGTGCCTCGGTGAATCCGAAGCGATTCTCATAGACGGTCTCATGCACAATCGACAAGCCCTTGGCTTGGGTGAGCGCAACCACCAACGGCTGTTGCCAGTCGGTCATAAACCCAGGGTGAACATCGGTTTCGATGACCACCGGTTGCAAATCGCCACCGGGATGGAAGAAGCGGATTCCGTCATCTTCGATTTCGAAGGCTCCCCCAACCTTGCGAAAGACGTTCAGGAAGGTCATCATTTCTTGTTGCCTCGCGCCACCGACAAAGATGTCACCCTTCGTGGCGAGGGCAGCGGCAGCCCAAGACGCCGCCTCGTTGCGGTCGAAAAGCGCGCGGTGCGTGTATCCATCGAGTCTGCTTACGCCCTCGATGCGAATGACTCGATCGGTGTCAACCGAAATGATGGCACCCATTTTTTGCAGGATTGCAATCAGGTCCATGATTTCTGGTTCGATTGCGGCACCCGAAAGCTCGGTTATGCCCTCGGCGCGAACCGAGGTCAGCAGAACCTGTTCGGTGGCACCAACGCTTGGGTAGGGAAGCGCAACCTTTGCACCGTGCAGACCATTGGGTGCGGAAAGCCGGATACCGGTTGGCAGCTTTTCAATCACCGCGCCAAAGTTTCTGAGCACTTCGAGGTGAAAATCAATCGGCCGGTCGCCGATGTGGCAACCGCCAAGGTCTGGAATGAAGGCCTCACCCAAACGGTGCAGCAGCGGACCACAAAACAGGATTGGGATTCTGGAAGAACCGGCGTGGGCATCGATGTCAACCATGCGGGCCGACTCAACATTGCTTGAATCCAGGCTCATCAAGCCGTCTTCTTGGAAGTCAATGATCACGCCGTGCAGTTCGAGCAGTCGCGAAACCACCTCTACGTCACTGATGTGAGGAACGTCTTTCAGCACGCTTGGAGTTTCACCAAGCAGCGCGGCGACCATGGCTTTTGTCACCAGGTTCTTAGCGCCCTTGAGGTCAACGCGACCGACTAGCGGCTTTCCGCCGTGTACGGTGATTTGACTCATCAGACTCCCTTGGCTGGCAGGGTCTTGGGTCTCCAAGACTCGCGCTTTGCTTCAAAATCGGTAATTGCCTGCTCGTCTCGAAGGGTTAACCCGATGTCATCGAGCCCTTCAAGCAGACGCCACCTAGTGTAATCGTCGATTTCGAAGGGGATTTCAATCTCTCCGAGACTTGCGGTGCGGTCAATCAGGTTGATGGTTATTGAAACGCCCGGATTGGCTTCGATTGCTGCCCATAGGCGCTCGGTGTCGGCCTCGGAAATAACTCCGGAAACCAAACCCTGCTTTCCGGCATTTCCTCGAAAGATATCGGCAAACTTAGAGCTGAGCACGGCCTTGAAACCATAATCGCGCAAAGCCCAAACCGCGTGTTCGCGGCTTGATCCGGTGCCAAAATCTGGACCGGCAACCAAAACCTGACCACCTTGGTAGTCCGGCTGGTTCAAGATGAAGGTTGGGTCGTTGCGCCAGGCCGAAAACAATGCGTCTTCGAAACCGGTTTTGGTGATGCGCTTCAAAAATACCGCCGGGATAATCTGGTCCGTGTCAACGTTGCTGCGCCGAAGCGGCACGGCAACCCCAGAGAAAACTTCAAACTTTTCCATTAGTTGCTCGCCTTCTGCGCGGTTAGGTCTGCCGGTGAAGCCAAGGTGCCGAGAATGGCGGTGGCGGCTGCAACCACCGGTGAAACCAGGTGGGTTCTAGAGCCCTTGCCCTGGCGACCTTCAAAGTTGCGGTTCGAGGTCGAGGCGGCTCGTTCACCGACGGCCAACTGGTCGGGGTTCATGCCCAAACACATTGAACAGCCGGCAAAACGCCACTCGGCTCCGAAGGCTAGGAATATCTTGTCTAGGCCCTCTGCCTCGGCCTGCAGGCGAATCTTGGCAGAACCTGGCACCACAAGCATGCGCAGGCCATCTGCCTTGGTCTGACCCTCGAGCACCTCGGCGGCTGCCCTCAGGTCTTCGATTCGGCTGTTCGTGCAAGAGCCCAAGAAAACGGTGTCAACCCGAATCTCGCGCATCGGGGTTCCGGCCTTCAGGTCCATGTATTCAAGGGCGCGTTCGGCGGCGGCTCGCTCGTTCGGGTCGGTCATCGCGGCGGGGTCCGGAACCGAATCGAGCAGCGAAACACCTTGCCCGGGGTTTGTGCCCCAGGTGACGAAAGGGTCAAGGGTGTTGGCGTCTAAAAATACCTCGGCGTCGAAGACGGCATCGGCATCGCTAGGCAGAGTGTTCCAGTAAGCAACAGCGGCATCCCAGTCCGCGCCCATTGGCGCGTGTGGTCGACCCTCGAGGTAGTCATAAGTTATTTGATCTGGCGCAACCATTCCGGCTCGCGCGCCCGCCTCAATCGACATGTTGCAGATTGTCATCCGGGCTTCCATCGAAAGTTCCCGAATGGCAGAACCACGGTATTCCAGAACGAAGCCTTGGCCACCTCCGGTGCCAATCTTGGCGATCACGGCAAGGATGATGTCCTTGGCCGTGACACCCGGGCGAAGTTTGCCTTCGACGTTGATTGCCATCGTTTTGAAAGGCGTCAGCGGCAGAGTTTGAGTCGCCAGGACGTGCTCGACCTCGCTGGTGCCGATGCCCATTGCAAGGGCTCCGAAAGCGCCGTGGGTAGAGGTGTGAGAATCTCCACAGACCACGGTGATTCCCGGCATGGTGAGACCCAGTTGGGGGCCGACCACGTGAACGATTCCCTGGTTGGCATCGCCAAGCGAGTGCAGTCGAATGCCAAACTCTTTTGCGTTGTGGCGAAGCGCCTCAATCTGGGTGCGGCTCACCGGGTCGGCAATCGGCTTATCAATGTCTAGGGTCGGGGTGTTGTGATCCTCGGTTGCAATGGTCAAATCTGGTCGGCGCACCGGGCGACCGGCTAACCGCAGGCCGTCGAAGGCTTGAGGGCTGGTGACTTCATGCACTAGGTGAAGGTCGATGTAGAGCAGGTCTGGCGAGCCGTTTTCGCCTTTGGCAACCAAGTGGTTGTTCCAAACTTTTTCGGCCAGCGTCAGAGCGACTGCCGGGTTTGCCTGTTGCGTCATAAAAAGCACCTCAAAATGTATGAATCTCAAGTTTACCCGAGCAGGGTAGATTGACTAAATGAAGCCCACAGAACTAAAGAAAATACAGTCAAAAACGGTTGTCGTTTTAACCGCCGGCCAAATGCTAAGCGGCTTTGGCTTAGGCTCAACACTTTCGATTGGCGCTCTGTTAGCCGCCCAACTATCCGGCTCGGCAGCTTGGTCAGGGTCGGCGGCAACGTTTTCAACTTTGGGCGCTGCCACCTGGGCAATTCCGCTAGCTCGGCTGGCCTACGCCAAGGGGCGTCGAGTTGCCCTGGCACTCGGCGCAGGCCTCGCCATCAGCGGTGCAGCACTGGTGATAGTTGCTGCCGGCAGCAAACTTTTCCCGCTTCTGCTGGTTGCACTATTTCTGCTGGGTGCTGGTTCGGCCACCGGCCTTCAGGCCAGATTTGCGGCCACCGACCTGCCAAGCAATAGGTCGCGGGCGCGAGACCTATCCATAGTCGTCTGGGCCACCACGGTCGGTGCGGTTGCCGGCCCGAACATGTTTGGGCCTGGCGAAAGCGTGGGCCTTGCATTGGGGCTGCCTCACCTGACCGGGCCGTTTTTGTTCACAATCGTTGCTCAACTGGCCGCCACCACGGTCTTTTGGCTCGGCCTTCGGCCCGACCCATTGCTCACCGCCAAGCAACTCTCGGCCGAAACCGTCGGGGCGCCTCGCAAAAAACTCTCAATCGGTTCGGCCTTTAAGACTCTTGCAAGTCACCCGGTTGCCGCCTATGCGGTCGCCTCGATAGCGCTCAGCCACATGGTCATGGTTTCGGTGATGTCGATGACCCCGGTGCATATGCAAAGCCACGGGGCAAGCCTGGTTTTGGTCGGGTTCACGATCAGTGTGCACATCGCCGGCATGTATGCCTTCTCGCCCGTTTTTGGTTGGCTAGCCGATCGCTTCGGCAAGATTCGCACCGTGATTCTGGGCCAAGTGCTCTACATAGCGGCGCTATCGTTTGCCGGATTCGGCAGCGAAGATCACAACTTCGTTATGATTGGGCTATTTTTGCTGGGACTTGGCTGGTCGGCCTCAACGGTTTCGGCATCGGCCCTGCTCACCGTTTCACTGCCCGCAGAACAGCGCACCAACGTTCAGGGCGTGAGCGATGCTCTCATGAACCTGTCCGGGGCCTTCGGTGGCGCCGTAGCCGGCAGCATACTCGCGAGATTGGCGTTCTCGGGCCTCAATGCGATGGCGCTCATCCCAGTGACCCTGATAGTTATTTTCAGCGGGGTTACCCGCTTGCGAAGCCAGAAGCAACGCCGAAGCGTCAGCCGAAACCGTTAAAGTAAAACTCGCTCCCGGGCGATAAACACCGAGAGCGAGATTCGTGACCCCAGCGGGATTCGAACCCGCGCTGCCGCCGTGAGAGGGCGGTGTCCTAGGCCGCTAAACGATGGGGCCGTTATAAGCAACCTTTCAAGTATGCCACATGAGCCGAGCCTCGCCAAACCGAGGTCAGCGCCTAAGCGTCTAATCCTGCGGAGCAAACACCTTGAGCGCCAGCGGGGCGATGGTAACCGTGATCGGCGCGTGCCCCACCCATTCGCCGTCAGAATAGGCGGGCATGTTTGCCGCCTCGAGTCGCACACTTTTAGCCCGAATGATTTCCACTGCCGGGTGACTGACGTGCTCACCGGTATAGACCTTCGGGAATACTCGGATGAGCTCGGGGCGCGAGAGTTTGTGCACGATGAACAGATCGAGTTCACCATCCTGAATGTCTGCCTGCGGTGCAATCAGCATGCCACCGCCATAACTCGGTGCGTTGGCAACAGTGCAAAGCATCGCCTCAAAGCTGCGCTTTTCGCCATCGATCACGGCCTGGTATTGAATCGGCTTAAATTTGGCCAACTCCAAAAGCATTGCAACCTGATATCGGGAAGGCCCTTTCGGGTAGGCCATGGTGTTGGCTCGCTGATTGACCAGAGCGTCAAACCCTGCCGAGACCGAGCCAGTAGACCAAAACTGGCCGATTGAACTGTGAGCCTTGAGCACATCGATTCGTCTCGGTTGCTTCAGTTGCCCGATGACCGCCTTGGCGCCCGCGGTGGCGTCACCAACCGGCAGACCAAGGGTTCGCGCCGTATCGTTGCCCGTTCCGGCCGCAACCAAACCGAGAGCAATGTCGGTGTTGGCGCACAGGTTGACTCCCAGGTGCGCCATCCCATCCCCACCAACCACCAGAAGTGAATCGATCTGCCCGTTGTCAATGGCTCGTTGAGCATTTTCGCGAGATTCTTGATAGCTGGCACCAGAGAGATTGAAGTGGTCAACGCGAGCCGATTCGAGTTCGAAAAGCGCTTTGGCCCCGTCAATTTTGCCAGCGCCCCTGCCCGCTGTCGGGTTAATGAGCACACCTAGAGGCGCCATTGCCTACCTTCTTCTGATGAGTTGCGCGTTTGCAACGACAATCAATGTTGAAAGCGACAATAGCACCGTGGCGAGCAGCGCAGAAACCGAGAGCCCCGGTAGCAGGCCGGAAGCCAGAAGCATTACAGCCAAGTTGTAGCCAATTGCAAAGATTACATTCTGCCCAGTCTTGCGGCTGCTCAACCTCGAAAACTTGATTGTCTCAACTACGGTTTTGGGTTCGCTTCCGGTCAAAATGATTCCAGCCGATTCGATCTGCAAATCGCCCCCGGCACCAAAGGCCATACCAATGTCGGCTTGCTCAAGCGCGGCCGAATCTTCGAAGCCGTCCCCAACCATGGCAACTTTCTTGCGCCCAACCTGCAAACTTTGCACCACCTGTGCTTTTTGGTGAGGCAATACCTCGGCGTAAACCTCGTCGATGCCAAGGTCTCGGGCCAAGGCATTGGCCGATCCGTTATCGTCACCGGTCAACATAACCACTCGAACGCCAAGGTCTTGCAGCGCTTCGACGGTTTTCTTTGAACCGCTTCGCAGCTGATCGCTCAGCATCAGGTAGCCAAGCAAGGTTGAATCACGCAGCACATATACGACGGTGTCTCCGGCGGAGTTTGCTGTGCCCACCCGCATCAAATCTTCAACCGCGATGGATATTCCGTACTGGGTTAGCAGGCTTGGGCCACCAATCGAGAAACGGTATCCCTCGATTCGAGCGCTAACGCCTTGACCAGGCATGACCATTTGGTCTCGCACTAAGACCGGCTCAACCTTCAAGCGCTTGGCCTCGGCCGAGATGGCCAGCGCCACCGAATTGCTTAACCCGGCTTCGAGACCAGCGGCCAGTGCAACTAATTCGGCGACATCGGCAAGCGGGTTTCCAACTGCTAACTCGGCCTTGACCACCTGACGAACCCCCGTGGTCAAGGTTCCAGTTTTATTGAAGACTAAAATCTTGGTCTTTCTGGCCCGATAAAACATCAGGCTGTCGCGAATCAAAATGCCTCGCTCGGTGGTTGAAAGCGAAATGGCAGCTGCCACGACGGGCATTGCAATGCTGAGCGCGAAGGGGTTCGAACCAACCAACACGCCCAGAACGCGGTCAGCAATGAACTGACCCGACTTTCCCTCAAGGGCCCAAACCACAGCCGTGACAAATGCAACCGCCAGAATCAAATACGCCAGCCAGCCCACGAGTCGACCCACGAATCGGGCGGTTTTTGACTTTGCCAGTTGGCCGTCCAACACCATCTGAATCACGCGCTGGAGATAGCGGTCATCCCCGATTGCGGTCACTCGGATTTTTACCGGTTGGACGCCCTTTTCCGAGCCGGAGTCCAGGTGGCTGCCGGCAAAGACCTTCTGGCCCCGAACCAAAACTTTCGAACGCCAGCCCAGCAGGGCGTTCGTCACCTCGGCAGAGCGAACCGAAAGCTCACCATCAACCGGTGCTGTTTGCCCGGCAGCAAGCTGAATCGAGTCTCCGACTTTCAAATCCTGGAACGCAACGGTCTCTTCAGTTTTGCCACGAAGTTTCACAACGGTCTGACGCTCGGCAGTGACTAACCGATTGAGCGCCAGCGAGGCTCTGGTTTCGACCGAAACTTGAATCCAAAAACCCAACAGCAAAAGACTGAGCAAGGCGGCGAGCTGCCACCAAGACTCGCTTTGCGGGCCCCCGGGTGCAAAAAGATAGCTCAGCTCTAGCGATGCGCTGGAAACAAAGCTGACAAGCAGCGCTAGGGATTTGATGGAATGCTGCCCGATCCTGCGCTGTCTCAACTCAGAAACGGCAAGCAGGTATTGCGGTCGACCACAAACAACGAGACCACAGGTCGCGAGTGTTGCTGGCAACCAGAGTCGCAGCGCTTGACCACCCAACTCGAACCCCAACAGGTTCTGAAAACCGGAGGAAAACAGCAGGGTAGGAATCAGCAGCAGAACTGAAAGAAGAAAGAGCCTCGCCGCTTGATTTGGTTTGGTGGTTGATTGCATTTTCGGTTTCACCGATTGCTGCTCAATTCGAATATTTTGACAAGTTCAGCCAGAACCTGCTCGATTTTCTCAGGGTCGCCACTGGTCATTGCATGAGAGACATGGGTTTTCAGATGATTCTCAACGAGCAGTTTGTTCAGAGAGCCAAGAGACTTTTGCACCGCTAGCGATTGGGTGATGATCTCGATGCAATACTCTTCAGACTCAATCATTTTCTGCAGCCCGCGGATCTGCCCTTCTAGGATCTTGGTGCGATGCAGGGCGCGACTCTTGATGTCATCAATCATCCCCCAATGATACCCCGCAGGGGTATCGGCCGGAAGGAGCGAACTGTAATAGTCTCTAGGGAACGGAAGGCATATTTTGAAGGTCATAAAACACGGTCACGCCTGTCTTGAACTGGTGCAAAACGAAGAACGCCTAATCATCGATCCGGGTTCGTACACCGAGCCCATGAAAAACCTAAAAGGCGTTCGAGCGGTGGTTATCACCCATTCCCATGACGACCACTGCTTCGAAGATCAACTGTCACTCATCCGAAATGAAAACCCTGGCGTTCGAATCTACGGTACGGCCGAGGTTTGTCAGCGTTTGGCTGGCTACGAAACCCTAACCGTGCGCCATGGCGACTTTATTCAAGATGGCCCGTTCCAACTTGAGTTTTTTGGCGACCTGCACCAAGAGATTCACCGATCCATTCCGCTTCTGCAAAATTGTGGGGTTTTGGTCAACGACAGTCTTTACTACCCGGGCGACAGCTATACCAAGCCGGATCGAAAGGTTGAACTATTGGCCTGCCCATCATCGGCCCCGTGGCTGCGGGTTGGTGACGTAATGGATTTCATCTCTGCGGTGAAGCCAAAACGGTCGTTCGCCACACACAATGCGCTGCTGAGTGAGATTGGGCACACTCTTTACAACTCAAGAATCAAGGCCAGCACCGAGGCCGTGGGGGGCAGTTTCGAATACCTACGGGTGGGCGACTCAACCGAGGTTTAACCGTCGGCTAACCCAGCGCGACGAGCACCGAAAGCAAGCAGCTTAGCAAGAGCACCGGCACCCAGAGTCGTCGCTCTTTTTGGCTGCGAGAGATGCTATTCATGCCTAACCCCAAAAGGAAAAGCCCCACAAAAGCCCAGTTGATCAAACCGTTGAGCCTGGCGTCGAGCAAAGGCGCTAGCAAGCCCGCCTGAGCCAAATAATGCCCGGCTTGGGCAAGGTAAACCCCAAGGGTAGCGGCACTGCCGATTCGGAATCCGATTGGCAACTTGCCCGGGTGACGGCCCCCAAAGGCATACTCCCCCATTGGTGCGCCCAAAACTAAGGCAACTTGAAACAGCCCGACGCAAGCCAGCACAAAAACTAAAATTAGGGCCGCGACCTGAGCAGTATTCATTTCTCGATTCTACCCAAGCTCGCAATTTCCAGCCGGCTGAGTTGCGCACAGCGGTTAAACAAAACGGTCGGTTTCCGCTAAGAAACCGACCGTTTTTTGAAAGCTGGGGTACCAGGACTCGAACCTAGAACAAATGAACCAGAATCACTCGTGTTGCCAATTACACCATACCCCAAGGTATGAAACCGAGCCTGGGCTCGACTCTCAATCTTACAAGGGCTAAGCCCACTCAGCAAACGAGCGAAGTCTGGACAGCGTCTCGGCCTTTCCAAGAATCTGCATTGACTCGAACAGCGGCGGTGACACTCGGCGACCCGAAATGCCCGTGCGAAGCGGGCCGAAGGCGTTTCTAGGCTTGAGTTCGAGGTCTTCGATCAGCGCCCTATGAAGTTCTGCCTGCAGGGTTTCGGTCACAAAATCGGTTTCTGAAAGCGGTTCAAGAGCCTGAATGGCCGCCAGCAAAATTTCTTTGGCGTTTTGCGGCAAACCAGATTTAGCGTCTTCCTCGATTACTAGATCGGCGCCCGCAGTGAAAAGGAAGCCGAGCATGCCGGCGGCCTCGCTCAAGACGGTGACTCGCTCTTGGATGAGCGGGGCCGCAGCTTCTAAAATGCGCTCTTGCTCGGGGCTGACCTCGGCATCGAGGATTCCGGCGCTCTGCAAATAAGGAATCAGGCGAGTCTTGAAATCACCAGCCGAGAGCATCCGGATGTGCGCGCCGTTGATTGCCTCGGCCTTCTTGAGGTCGAAGCGCGCCGGGTTTGGGTTGACGTTTGTGACATCAAATGCGCCGGCCAATTCATCCAAGCTGAAAACATCGCGGTCGTGGCTGATGCCCCAACCAAGCAGCGCCAAGTAGTTCAAGAGGCCTTCGGGAATGAACCCGCGGTCACGGTGGTGGAAGAGGTTTGATTCCGGATCGCGCTTAGAGAGCTTTTTGTTGCCATCACCCATGACGTATGGAAGGTGCCCAAACTGAGGAATCCAGCCGGCAACGCCAGCCTCGAACAGTGCGTTGTAAAGCGCTATTTGCCGCGGGGTCGAAGACAAAAGGTCCTCGCCACGAAGCACATGGGTGATTCCCATGAGGGCATCATCCACCGGGTTTACGAAGGTGTATAGCGGTTGGCCGTTTGGCCGAACCACCACGAAGTCTGGAAAACTGCCGGCGGGGAAGGTTATCTCGCCACGCACCAAATCGGTGAAGCTGATGTCGATGTCTGGAACCCGAAGTCGCAAAGCGGGACTGCGGCCCTCGGCTAGGTATGCCGCCTTGGCCTCAGCAGATAGGTCGCGCTCTGAGTTGTCGTACCCTAGCTGCTTGGCTCGACCGGCCGCGATGTTACGCGCATCGATTTCTTCGCCCGTCAGAAAGCTTTCATACAGGTGTCCGGTGGTCTTCAGCTTCTCAATGATCTCAAGATATATATCGCTGCGCTCAGACTGTCGATAAGGCTCGTTCGGCCCGCCAACGCGAACCCCCTCATCCCAGTCAAGTCCAAGCCAACCAAGCGCCTCGAGAATCATCTCGAAAGATTCCTCGCTGTCACGCTCGGCATCGGTGTCTTCGATGCGGAAAATAAACTTTCCACCGGTGTGCCTGGCATAGGCCCAGTTGAATAGCGCGGTGCGCACTAACCCAACGTGGGGTGTCCCGGTTGGTGATGGGCAGAAGCGCACGCGAACATCGGGGCCGGCGGCGGTTGTGAAGGGTGCTGTGATTTGCGAAGACATAATGTCTTCAAGTTTAACGCCCTCTTTTAGGCAACCGTATTTACTAGGGTTCCAATGCCCTCGACTTCACACTCAATAATCTCGCCGTGGCGGATTCTCGAAATGCCAGCCGGGGTTCCGGTCAAGATCACATCGCCCGGCAAAAGGGTCATGACCGATGAAACGTATTCGATGATGGTTGGCACCGAATGAATCATCTCGGCCAGAGTCGACCGCTGTTTCACCTCGCCGTCAATCCGGCTTTCGATGACTTGGTCCTCTGGGAAAAATTCGGTTTCAATCCACGGCCCAAGTGGGCAAAAGGTGTCGAAGGCTTTGCTTCTGGCCCATTGCCCGTCGCTGGCCTGCAGATCGCGGGCGGTCACGTCATTGGCAACCGTGAATCCCCAGACTTTGGATAACGCATCCTCGGCCCGAACGTTTTTGCAAATTTCGCCGATGACAACCGCCAGCTCAACTTCGAGTTCGATCTGATTGGAGTGCGGTGGAATCTCAATCGCATCGCCCTGCCCAATGATTGAGCTGTTTGGCTTCAGAAAAATGAGCGGTTCGGTTGGGGCTTCGCCGCCCATTTCGGCTGCGTGCTCGGCATAGTTCTTGCCAACGCAAACCACCTTCGATGGCATGGTGGGCGCGACCAGCTTCACTTCTTTTAGAGCGATGCGATCGCCCGTGGTCTCATAATTATTTACCAGCGGGTGACCCTTTAGAACTACCAGTTCTGGGCCGTCAACGATTCCGTAAAAGATTTGGTCGTTGGATCTAAACCTTGCAACCTTCACTTGCTCAACTCAACCAACCAGCCGTGGCGATCCTCTACCGTTCCGTATTGGATGCCGGTTAGTTCGGCGCGAAGCGAAACGGTGAGCTCCCCCGGTTCGGCTTCTAGGTCGCCGATGGTTTCTTCTCGGCTCTTGAGGACGCCAACCGGGGTGATGACGGCGGCTGTTCCACAGGCAAACATTTCAACGATTTCGCCGGAACTGAATCCATCGCGCACCTCTGCCAAGGAAACGGCCCGCTCTTCGACCTCGATGCCTCGGTCTCGAATCAGAGTGAGCACCGAATCTCGGGTGATGCCGTGCAAAATTGTGCCGTCTAGCGAAGGGGTGACGACGTGTCCGTCTTTGTAGACGAAGAAAAGGTTCATTCCACCGAGCTCTTCGATTTGGGTACCGGTTTCGGCATCCAAGAAGAGCACCTGGGAGCAACCGTTGTCATATCCTTCGCCCTGAGCCTGCAGCGAGGCCGCGTAGTTTCCACCGGTTTTGGCCTCGCCCGTTCCGTGCCTTCCAGCCCGAGCAGAATCCAAGGCAATCCAAATTGCAATCGGCTTTAGGCCGCCGGTGAAGTATGGCCCCACCGGTGAAGCAATCACGCGATATTCGGCGCGATGCGCAGCCCGCACCCCCAAGAAGTTCTCGGCGGCAATCTCAAACGGGCGAATGTAAAGGGTTTTCTCATCGACCGGCTGCGGAACCCAGGCACCATCAACTTCAATGAGCTTGCGAAGTGACTCGACAAAGACCTCGACCGGCAACTCCGGCAGGGCCATCCGCCTTGCCGACCGTTGCAGGCGAACGGCATTCGCGGTTGGGCGGAAGGTCCAGATTGAGCCATCTTGATGGCGGTAAGCCTTGATTCCCTCAAAGATCTCCTGGCCGTAATGCAAAACCGCAGACGATGGATCCATGAGGATTGGGCCGTAAGGCTCAACTCGAGCCGAGTGCCAACCCTTGTCTTTTTCCCAGACCACGATTACCTGGTGGTCGGTGAACTTGGTGCCGAACACCGGGTCGGCAAGAATGGCCTCGCGCGCGGCATCGGGAAGTGGGTTTTCTGATCGAATAATTTCGAACTCGATCGGACCCTGCAGGGTGCTCTGATCTTTCATTGCTCGCACTTCTTTCTTAGATTGAAAACTAGAGGTTTGCGAAGATGCCTTCGGCGATTTGTCTGGTGCTGCGCTTGCTGGCCCCACGGCTAGCCAAATCTGCCGCCACCGCGTTTTCAATTCGGGCCGCCGCCACCGGATTAGCCAGGTGGTTCAGCAACATTGCCGCCGAGAGAATGGCGGCCGTCGGATCGGCAATATTCTTTCCCGCGATATCTGGGGCTGAACCGTGAACCGGTTCGAACATGCTCGGGAAGTCGCCTTCCGGATTGATGTTGCCAGATGCGCCTAGGCCAATTCCGCCACCGATGGCAGCTGCCAAATCGGTCAAGATGTCGCCAAACAGGTTGTCGGTGACAATCACGTCGAAGCGCTGCGGGTCGGTAACCATGAAAATGGTGGCCGCGTCAATGTGCAGGTAGTCGGCCTTCACCTGCGGGTACTCGAGCGCCACCCGATTTACAGTGTTCTGCCACAGCCAACCGGCGTGCACCAAAACATTGTGCTTGTGAACCAGAGTGAGCTTCTTGCGATCGCGAGTTGCCGCCAACTCAAAGGCGTATCTAACGGTGCGCTCAACCCCGAATGCGGTATTGACCGAAACCTCGTTGGCCACTTCATGCTCGGTGCCAACTCGAATCGCCCCGCCGTTTCCGACGTATGGGCCCTCGGTTCCCTCTCGAACCACAATGAAGTCAATCTGGCCGGGTTTGGCCAGCGGGCTTTCCACCCCTGGATACAACTTGGTTGGCCTCAGGTTGATGTAGTGACTGAAGGCAAAGCGCAACTTAAGCAGCAATCCCCGCTCCAAAACGCCAGACGGCACCATCGGGTCGCCGATCGCTCCAAGCAAAATAGCGTCATGGGTTTTCAGCGATTCAAGATCGGCGTCGGTGAGGGTCTCGCCGGTGGCATGGAAGCGACGGGCGCCCAAGTCGTATTCGGTGGTCACGAAAGCAACTCCCGAACCCCTCGTGGCCAGCTGCATGGCCTCTAGCGCTATCGCGGTGACCTCAGGTCCAATTCCGTCGCCACCGATTAGGGCAATCTTGTATTCACGAGTCATTTCCGGCTCCCAGAGAGTTGTTTGTTCAACTTTACCCACATTGCCTGCACCAGGTCAGAGCCGCGTGGCTTTTAGAACCACCACGGTTGATGGTTTCAGCCCGGCTTTGGTTTGCACCAGTCCGTCTCGGTTGGTCAACACTTCGACCTCAACCGGCTGACCTTCAAGAATTTCGGTCAAGGTTTGCACGGTTGGCAGCACGGCAGGGTCTTGCGGGCCGCCGTAGCCAATGTTTTGATTCTCGCCAGCATGCCAAACCCCAAATAGCACCCCACCCGGTTTGATATTGGAAATCAGACGATGGATTGCTTGCTGCAGCCCAGCCTTCTCGATTTGCAGGTAGCCAATGAGACCTAAATCAACTGGCGCCAGTTTCGATTCGAAATCGGCACCGCTTGCCACGTTTCCGATGCAACGATCTGCCACGCCACGTTCCTGAGCGAACTTTAGGAACTTTTCAATCGCGATGGCGGAAAAATCTATGTCCTCGACCTGCCAGCCGCGCTCGGCCAACCAAACGGAGTTTCTGCCTTCTCCGCCGGCCAAATCGATTGCGGTTCCGGGCTCAAGTGGCTCTAAGTATTCCTTCACAAACATGTTCACATTGCCGGTGTAGACCAATTCCTCGGTGTCATACTTTTTGTTCCAATATTCAGCATCCATCGTTCTATTCAATCAGTTCCCTAGTTGAACGGGCTCTCAGGTGGCAAACTGGACTTGCAACTAACTAAAGGAAAGTAGGCCAGCATGGCAACCGAAGTAACCGTTTCTGATTTAGCCCTCGCCCTTCAAGATGACGCTTGGGTTTTGGATGTGCGAGAGGACGATGAGTGGGAAGACGGTCACGTGCCAAACGCCCATCACATTCCGCTAAACCAGTTGCCAGACCTTTTTCACAAGGTCGCCGATGACGAGCGCGTTTTTGTGATCTGCCGTTCCGGTGCTCGCAGCCAGACCGCCGCGGATTTTCTGCTTAGCAAGGGAATCGATTGCGTTTCGGTTTCTGGTGGCACCCAGGGTTGGATCGATTCGGGTCGACCACTGTCTTACGAGCCAAGCCTCTAAACAACCAGTCTCTAAACAACCAGTCTCTAAACAACCAGTCTCTAAACGACCAGCCTATAAACAAGCCACCAATTCGAATCGGGGGATTCAAAATGGGAAATCTAAGCAACCTGTTTAAGAAAGAGCACAAGAATATTTCGGCTTTGGCCTCGCATGACAAATTGATTGGCGGCGCGGTCATGGTTGATATTCGTGAATACAACGAGTACCAGAACGGACACGCGGTCGGGGCAAAGCATTTGCCGATTGGCGAACTGCACCGTGCTGGTCAGATTCTTGACAAAGACCGAGAACTACTGGTGATTTGCCAGACCGGTTCAAAGTCGGCCAAGGCAGCAAAAACCCTTAGGTCTCACGGCTACAACGCGGTGAACGTAACCGGGGGCACTGCGGCCTAGCATCGTTTTGGGTTGCCGATGAGCAAAAGTACTGAATAAATAACGAAAAGAGCGAAATGCGAGTACTAATAATCGGTGGCGTTGCCGGCGGAATGTCAGCGGCCACTCGACTTAGAAGGCTCGATGAGTCGGACGAAATTGTCGTTTACGAAATGGGTCAGCACGTAAGTTATGCCAACTGCGGCCTTCCCTATTTCGTGAGCGGCGTAATTTCAAACCGAGACGATTTGCTCTTACAAACTCCAGAATCGCTGTGGCGCCGATTTCGCATCGAGGTGAAGAACCTTTCTCAGGTGCAGGCCATTGACGCCGAGGGGCAGAAGATCACGGTGAAAAACTTGGCTTCTGGCGAGGTCTACACCGATGACTACGACAAACTGATCATCAGCACCGGAGCCAAACCGCGAAAGTTAACCCTGCCTGGGTTCGAGCGCGCCTTGACGCTGCGAAATGTGACCGACGCCGATGTTGTGAAATCCGAAGCCACCGCCGCGGGGCATGGCACGGCGGCAATAATCGGTGGTGGTTTCATCGGCATAGAACTGGCCGAGAACCTGCGCGAGCTCGGCTTGCAGACCTCAATCATTCACCGTGGCGCAAGTTTGCTCGCGCACTTCGATATTGAAATGATTGAACCACTGCAGCAGCGACTCGAAGAAAATGGCGTCAGCATATTTCTAAACGCCCAGCCGGTTTCAGCCACAGCCACCGAGGTTCTGCTCGGTGACGGCGGCGTGGTTGAGGCATCAATTCTGATTTCTGCGGCCGGCGTGGTTCCTGATAATCATCTGGCCGTGCAAGCCGGCCTGCGCATCGGCAAGACCGGTGGGCTATGGGTTGATGAGCAACAACGCACCAGCGACCAAGACATTTTCGCCGCCGGTGACGCCGTCGAAAAGCTGGGCTTGCTAACGGGCGAAGAGGCTCTCGTGCCACTGGCAAACCTGGCTAACCGACACGGTCGACTCGTTGCCGACGCGATTGCCGGGCTTGATGTCAGCGCAAGGCCTGCGCTTTCAACCGCCATCATTGGCGCTTTCGGCTTGGCAGCGGCCATCACCGGGCTAAACGAACGGCAAGCTCAAAACGCCGGGATTGACTATCAGGTGATTCACCTGCATCCATCGAGC
>CAZLWT010000004.1:0-18257 GCA_964563325.1 uncultured Rhodoluna sp.
CACCTCGGCGGCTTGTGCCGCCTGAGATATAGGTTTGTCTAAGACCTTGGCCCCGCGCATGCGATCAACTCGGAAGTTCTTGACCATCCCGTCTTCTTCAACGAATGCACGAAGAGTGACGTTTTTGTCCTCAAGCGAAACCAAAAGCGGATCGACGACCCGGCGTTTAATTTCCCCTCGCATATTGTGATACTCAAACTCGAGTTTGCGCTGCTCAGCCATGGCCCGCCTGACGCTTGCCAGCTCGGCCGCACGCGTGCCGGGAACTATCTGAATCTCTGGAATGCTGCCACCGGTGGTTCCCAGTGCCAAAATGTCGATGAGTTCGGTGACCTCTGTTTGCTCGGCAAAAATCTCGATGTCGCGCAAGTAGTTGAGGCCAGCAGACAGTGCCGCGGCCTGACGCTGCGAAATGCGAGGCACCTCATCGATGGCCGGCCTGAGGATAAGCTTCACGATACCCTCGTGATTGAACTTGTAATAGTCAAACTCGAAGAGGTCACCCGGGTCGTACCCCTTGATTCCAGAGACCGAGATGGTAACGAGCGCGCTACGAACTTCTTCCCGCGTGACTTTAAAGTGGCTTGCCAGGTCATCCATCGACACTTCACGGTTATGAATCAGATAACCAACAAGCGCAAGCATGAGGTTATATCGGTCGGCTCCGGTGATTTTCTTAGCCATAGTGTTGTGAGGCCACCTTCTCGAGAGCCGAAACCATGGCTTCGCGCAATTCCTTTGGTCGCAAAATCTCAATGTCCAAGGCGTACTCGAGCAAATCCTCGGCCAACAGGTGCAGATCCATGTAGCGAATCGAATGTTCCTGTGGCTCCCCCACCGCGCTGCGCTCTGGCAGCCCAAAGTGAAAAGAGGCCATCGTGTTTGGCTTTACTCGCAGGTCGGCAACCTGACGCTTGGTGTGTTCGACCAGATCCTGTTGCATGGCGACCAGCTGATCCTTAGACGGCAGCTCGAACTGGCGCCCGACGCGCCTGACGGCAGAGACGATTCGCTTTAGCAGGAAATTTCTGGGTTCCTTGCGGTCTTCGTCCCAGCACAACAGCAACCACTGACCTTCGATTTGTTCAAGGGCCCAAGGTCTAACGGTTCGCACCGTGGCTTCTTGCTCGGCTGCCTTTCGATATTCAAAAGACACGACCTCATGATCTTCGAGTGCCTCGGTAAGAGGCGCAAAGCTCGCGGCATGGGTGCGAATGGTTGGGGCAATGCCCAGAATGTCAAGACTGGGTTCAGCCGGTGCCAAAGCTCTGATGCGCATGATTCCCTGGCTGGCAACCGCTGAAATCGAAGTCCTTGACCAAACTTCTGCGGCAAGGTTTAGAAGGGCAACCTGTCTGGCGGTGAGCTTTACATTCTTTGGCCAGTTGAACACCTCGTTCAGAATGCGATACCGAAACTCCTGGTTGTCTTCCATGGCCCAAACCGGATTCTCTACGATCCAGTGCACGCCCATAGCGGTTAGGTGCTTTTTGTCACGTTCAAATAATCGCTCGAGCGAGGCGTTGTCGCCACCCCAGTCGTAGTCTTCCTTGTAGCCCTGAACTCGGCTGAGGATCTCTTGCTTGGTTAACCCAGCCGAGCTGTATAGCAGAGCGCAGGTTAGATTGAAAAGTCTCTCGGACTGATCAATTTTCTCGGGCAAAGAAAGCCGGCCTTCGGATTACTTGATTGCCAGAATGTCGACCACGAATACCAGGGTCGAATTCGCCGGAATGGTTCCGTTGGCGCTGCTGCCGTAGCCATCAGCAGGCGGCACAATGGCGATGACCTGCGAGCCAACGGTTTGGCCAACCAGCGCTTTGATGAAGCCGGGAATCAACTGACCGTCGGTAAGTGGAAAAGGAACCGGCTTCTTGTCCGCATCCCATGATGAATCAAACTTCACTCCGGTTCCCCAAATGAGGCCGGTGTAGTTGACGATCACTGTCTGACCCTTTTTGACCGTCGCGCCGCGACCCTTGATTAGGGTGGCAACCTTGAAACTGCTCGGCGCAGGGTCTCCGTTGAAGGTAACGCCAGGGGCGCCGGCCGGAGTCAGGCTAACCGATGGGAAGCCGGCTTGTGCTGGCTGAACATCTCCAACCGCCCTGGATAGGCTGACCGACTTGACGTCGAAGATGAAGATTACTGCGGAGTCTTTGTCAATGCCTAATTGCGATACGCCCTGGTTGCCGTGAGCATCCTTAGGTGGGTATAGAACTGCCACTCTTGAGCCGGCGCGAACGCCACCAAGGGCTTTGCAGAAGTCTGGGGTGCCTCCGGGTTTCAAGTATTCGCTTGCCGCATCGGAACCATCAAACTTTGAGCTCTGGAAAACGGCTCCGGTCTTGCCGTTGTAGCCAACGTATTCAAGGCTCACCAGTTGGTTGCCGGTGAACTTCATGCCCTTACCCTCGACGATAACGTGGGTCTCAACTTTGGCGCTTTTGAGTGGAGTCGGGAAGTCGACCTTTGGGGCCTTGCTCAAATCGGATGACACTGAGATTTGGTTGACTTCATCGCCACCGACATAGTCGGCGCAGGTCTGTACAGTACCCGCTGAGATGCGATCGAACTCGTTGGCCGAGGCACAACCGGTCAACATAAATGTAACGGCTACAGCTGTGGCCAAAGCAGTGATTTTGCGCAAGTGATTACCCTTTTTCTTGATGTTGTAACAGTTTATCTGGCGGATTTAGTTTTCTTGCGCGTCACGAGTTGCAATGCTCGCTTCGGCTGCTGCGCTGGCGCTGCGCACGGTCTTTCTCAACTTCTTATCGCTGATCTTTCGCTCGCCTAAGTGTTCTGGATTCCAGACCGCTAGGTCCTCATCACTGAACTCGGGTTTGGCGGCTCGAGTCTTGAAGCTTGGAACAACAGCGCCCGGTGCCAGCCTTCTGGCGGTGATTAGAAACCCGGTGTGACCAATCATGCGGTGCTCTGGGCGCACGGCCAAGCCCTGCAGGTGCCAACCGCGCACAATCGTTTCGTTGGCTTCTGGCTCGGCAAAAAGACCACTGCTGCGTATGTCCTCGGCAAATCTGGAAAGCTGGGTGACCGTGGCAACATAGGCCAAGATAACGCCACCCGGGGCTAGTGCTTCGGCGCAGGACTCGATGCATTCCCAAGGAGCGAGCATGTCGAGCACAATGCGATCGGTCTGACCGGCCTTGATCTTTAGTGGCAACTCGTCTTGCAAATCACCGAGATGGATGTTCCAGTTCTCGGGAACCTCACCGAAATTCGTCGTCACGTTGGCTTTAGCAACCGAGGCAAACTCAGATCGCCTTTCGAAGGAGTCGAGCGAACCGGTTGGTCCGATGGCTCTAAGCAGGTACATGCTCAGCGCTCCAGAACCAACGCCAGCCTCAACCACTCGAGCCCCGGGGAAAATGTCGGCCTGAACAATTATCTGGCCTGAATCCTTTGGATAAATGATTGCCGCTCCCCTGGGCATTGAAAGGACAAAGTCGGCCATCAGCGGTCGAAGGGCCAAATATTCGACCCCGAATTGGTTTTGAATTACCGAGCCGTCGGGCTTCCCGATGATTTCATCGTGTCGAATGTCACCGCGGTGGGTTCCAAAAGCCGCTCCGGCGGTCAGGGTAATCGTGTTCATCTTTCCCTTTGGGCCGGTGAGCTGCACTCGATCACCCTCGCGAAATGGTCCGGTGGGCAGTCTCTTCATACTTTGGTTATCCAATCTCGGGTGAAGCTTTAAAAAAGCGCCTGTAGGTCACTAAGGGTTACCCCGGCCAAAGTCTTCCAGAGTCGCCGGTTTTCGGCCTCTGGAATGGCCGTCACGTTTGGAATGCCAATGGCCACGGTTCCGGCTCGTTCGGCCGAGGTCAGGCCGGTGAGTGAATCCTCAAGGGCCACGCACTGCCCAGGCTCGACACCCAGAAGCTCGGCCGCCTTCAAATAGGCCTCCGGATGCGGCTTGCCGAACTCCACCTCATCGCCCGAGACGATCACGTCAAAGGCGTCAAAGCCAATGCTGTTTACAACGAGCTCGGCCATATTTCGAAAAGACATCGTGACCAGCGCGGTTTTCACTCCCGCCGCGCGAAGCTCCGAGAGAAGTTCTTGTGCTCCGGGTCGCCAGGCAATTGAAGTCGTAAGTTTTTCCACCATGGCGCTGGTTAATCGCTCGATGATCTCAATCACCGAAAGTTCGCTTCCAATTTTGACTCGGATAATCTCGCCGGATTCGTAAAGGCTAAACCCGACCAAATCCAAACCGTCTTGCTCGGTCCATTCATAGCCGTGCTCGGCGGCAAGCTGCTTCTCGCTGCTCAGCCAATGCTGCTCGGAATCAACTAGGGTTCCGTCAAGATCCCAAAGCACGGCAGCGGGGAATTTGGTTGCAGACATAATGTTTTGAGTTTAGATTACGAGCCTTGCCTTAGAGTTTGATTAGTAGTTTTTATTCGAGCAATAAGGAATTAAAGGTCTTGACCGAACACAAACCGATATTTGGGGGCCGTACCCTCATCGTTGCCTTTGAGGGTTGGAACGATGCTGGCGAGGCAGCAAGCAGCGCCGCAAAATTTATGTGCGAGCAGTTGCAAGGCTTGCTCGTTGGGACGGTGGACCCTGAGGACTACTACGATTTCCAATTCAATCGTCCAGAGGTCTCTTATGAACCTTCGGGTCGCCGGGTTTTTGCCTGGCCGTCAACCGAAATGTACATCGCCTCTCCAGAAATAAGGTCTGTGGACCAAAACCTAGGTCGAATCAGTCTTTTGATTGGTCACGAACCTTCACGGCGCTGGAAGGCATTTACCGCCGAGGTTTTAGAACTGGTTGAGGACCAAGAGATTAATGCCGTTTTGTTTCTAGGGGCAATGTTGGCCGATGTTCCGCACAGCCGGCCAATGCCGGTCATGGCCACCAGCCAAAATGAGCGTGCCCGTCTGGAACTTGAGGTTGAAAGAAGCCAGTATGAGGGTCCCGTGGGAATCCTAAGCGTGCTAGGTCAAGCCTTTGAAGATGCCGGCATTCCAACCGTTGCAATCTGGGCCTCGGTGCCACACTACGTGCACAACACACCATCCCCCAAGGCAACGCTTGCGCTGATTACCGAGGTCGAGCGAATGCTTGGTGTGGCGTTCGACCACAAAGCCCTCGCTGAGGAGTCTTTCAGTTGGGAGCGTGGCATCGACGAGGCGGCCGAGACCGATGAAGAGATGGCAAGTTACATTGAGCAACTCGAAAAAACCAGAGACGAATACGCTTCGCCGGCAGCCAGTGGTGAAGCCCTTGCGCTTGAATTCGAGAAGTTTCTCAAGGCCAAAAACGACGAGAACGGCAACGCCGATAATTAGCTAGCGTACTTGTTGCCTAGGCGGTCAGCACGCCGAAGCCGAGCAGAACCAAAATCGCGGCACCAACCAGCACTCGCCAGATTACGAACGGCAAGAAAGAACCTCGGCTCAGGTATCTAAGCAGCACCACGATTACAGCGAATCCAACCGCGAACGACATGGCGGTAGCTATTGCGGTTGCCACCAGGTCGGCCGAGCTTAGCAGCTTGTAACTAGTTGCAAACTCCAATAAACCGCTGGCTAGCACCGCGGGTATTGCAAGCAGAAAACTGTACCGGGCCGCGGCTTGCCGTGAGTAGCCAAGAAGCAGGCCGACGCTTATGGTGCCACCCGAACGTGAAACACCGGGGATAACCGAAAGCGCCTGACCCAGACCGAAGAGCACTCCGTGAGCCGGGGTTAGACGATCAATTCCGAGTTGACGCTTGCCAACACGATCTGCATAGCCCAGCACCAAGCCGAAGACAATCAGGGTGACGCCGATAATCCAAAGGTTTCGCAGATCCGTTTCAATGAAATCCTTGAACAACAAGCCGATAACCACAACCGGAATGCTTCCAATGATGATTAGCCAGCCCATTTTGGCGTCCTGGGAAATCGACTGCTTGCGAGTAAACAGCGATTTTGCCCAAGCGGAGACGATTCGGACGATGTCGCGCCAGAAATAGATCAAAACGGCGGCCTCGGTGCCAAGTTGAATGGTGGCAATAAAGGCCGTCAGAGCGTTCTTTTGGCCGGGTGCTGCAACATCTAGGTGCATGAGAGAGGCAGCTATTTGAAGGTGGGCCGATGATGAAATCGGCAGGAATTCGGTGAGTCCCTGAATTAAACCCAGGAGCAAAGCATCAAACGGGTTCATTCTTCGTCTTCCTCTAACTGCATCATCGGAAGGAACTCCTGGAAGTTATCTTCGAGGGCCTCTTCGTAAGCCAAAAAGGCGTCTTCCAGCTCGTAGTAAGCCTGCTCAACCGCAGGATCCCCCGGTGATCTTCGAGTTACCACGGCTTCGAAATGCCTTTCGAGCGAGGTAATGAATTGTTGCAGGTTTAAACGAGGGTCTTGTGCCATATAGCCAAACTACCCTATCTTTCATGGTAACATTGGTCTTTGTTGCCTTGAAGGCTTCACGAATCATCACCCGTCCGGGTGGCGGAATGGCAGACGCGCTAGCTTGAGGTGCTAGTCCTCTTATGAGGGTAGGGGTTCAAGTCCCCTTTCGGACACGTAGTTAGAGACAGCTGCATTGCATCCCTGGGTTTTCTTGGGCGGTGCAGAAAAACCCCAGGCATCCACAGGCTTGGGGTTTTTCATTTAACTGACTTTTTACTGTCGTTTTACTGTCGTTGAGTGAGAATTTTTGACTCGACGCGTGCTGCCCACCCCCCCCCGAATTGGGGACGTCCAAACCCCGCTAGCGCCCCTCCTTGCATCCGACCCACTGCTAGCATTTTAAAAAAGATGGGTGGATATTATTTCTAAGAAATCTTACGCAAAGGCAGTCGCCGTTCTCTTAGCCATGGCTTTGTCTGCCACCTTATCCACTGCCGGGGCCGCTACTGCGGCTTCATTGGGTGCGGCAACTTCGATGACCATCTCAGGTCGGGTCCTTGCCGCTTCGTCAAACGGCGAAAAGGTTCCACTCCAGGGCATCCTCGTTCAGACCGGCTTGGCACAACCCGAACAAGCCGCTTTGACCGATGCGAATGGTGACTACACGCTTGAAGTGCCCTATTCGGCTCAGGTTCGCCTGAAGGCATCCACTCTCAATCGGCTATTTGAAGGCAACCTCCAATATGTCGAAGAGCGAGCGGGCTTCAACCAGCTAGACCAATCGGCAAACGGCATTTGGTTTCACGCAGAGCCCGTGATTGCAGTTGTGGCACCCACTGCCGGGTCTGGGGTGGTTGCTGACGCGAACATTGAGTTCACTCGCGCCGAAGGTTTTGGAACGATTTCTGGCAGCCTCAAGAACAGTGCTGGCGGCGCATTGAAGGTTTTGTCCTCCACTCCCATTGCGGAGCCGGCGCAGGATCCCATAGTCAATGTGTACGATTCCCAGGGAGTCCTGCAATCGCAGGTTATGGCCAAAGAAGGCGCATACTCGGTGGCTGAGATGCCCGGAACGTATTATTTGAGCGTCGGTGACGAGAGTTTGACGGTTGAGAAGCAGTTCTATCCATCGGCAACCGAGTTTGCTCAGGCAACCTCGGTTCAGGTGAGCTCCGGCCAGAACACAGTCGGCATCGACTTTGTGGCACAAGAGCTCGCATTGTTTCCGGGCAGCCTCGAGGCACGATTGGCGACGGGGTCCAACGCGATAGTCGGTCACAAAGCCACAGTCAGCGTTTATACATCTGTTGAGCCGGGGTCGACACTTACCATCGTCTGGAACCACATGACTTGCCCTGGCGACATGTCACAAAGCATCACTTGGTCGGATTGCACGTATGAGCCGATTGAGGGATCCGAGCAGTCAATTGAAAACCCTGCCGCCCTAGCCAAATTCTCCTACATCTTTAAATCTTCGGATGTTGGCCAAGTTGTTGGGTTGGCAGTAACCCTGCACAAAACTGGCTTCGTTTCCCAGACCGCGTACGAAACGGTCTTGAGAGTATCGGGTCCAATAAAGGTAATCTCGGTGCCAAAGATCAAGGGAACGGTAAAAGTTGGTCAGGTTGTCACCGCTGTTTTGCCAAGGTTTAACGGAATCAAACCCGACCGGTATGAATATTATTGGCTCGCCTGCGACTCGGCGCTCAAGGCGAAGACCCCCAGCTTTGCAACTTGTACTTGGGTGCCCGGTATTTCCTCGCTCCCCTCGAAACTCAAACTGGCGAAGAATCTCAAATCAAAGTATCTGGTCTTGCAAATATGGAGTCATAACACGGCTGCTTGGACCGGCCTTGTTACCGTGTCCTCTATTGCAAAGGTGAAGTAGAAGAATGATGTCCATCAAAAAGATAACCTCGCCAATCAAAGTGGCTCTTGCATTTTCGATGGCAGTCGCCTCTATCTTCGTTGTTTTGCCAGCCGAGGCCTCCGACGTGGCTGGCGCGACTGTCTCGGGCAAAGTGCAAGCAAAAAACGGCACCGGCATCGCTCGAGACTTGGTCGGAGTGCCGCTTCAAATTGAGCGATTTGACGGGCGGTCCAATCAGGCTCAGCACGTCACTGATCTGGTGTCAACCGAAACCGGCTATTCGTTTTCGGGCCTGCAGCCAGGCACCTATCGGGTGTTTATTGCACACGGTCTAGCTCCAGTTAGCGACCTGCTAATGAGCGACTTTGAGCAAGGACCATTTTCCTTAGACGCAAACGGAACTCCTTACACCGCCTCGCCGGTTTATCGGTATTTCAAGATCGGCCTGCTAACGACATCCTTGGCCATCGATTTGCTTGCGACCTCCAACTTGGAAGTCGGCACTGTCTCTGGAGCCCTAAAAGGTCTCGATGGCAACCCGCTTATGGACGGCCCTGAGAGCGCGCGTGTTGCCGCACGGCTTCAGTTCCTAAACGCCGCTGGAGACGTGGTGACGACCGTATCGGCTAATTCGGCAGGCGTGTTTATGGCCACTTTGGCCACCGGCGAATACTATGCCAGGGTTGGATGCAGCGTGGATTCGCTGATCCAATGCCGGTATTTTGGAGGAACCGCGACTCTTGACGCATCGACACCGATCACTGTCGTTGCCAATCAAGACACTGTCCACATCGATTTTGAGGCCGCCAACCTGAGGCAGTTTAGCGTTTTAGAGCCAATCACCGACTACAGCAAACTGCATGTCCACTTGGGGCAAACTGTTCAAGCCTTTGCCGATGCTGGTTTTACCGAGACTCCAAAAGTGTCGTTTCAGTGGTATGTCCTGAACGATGAGGAGCTCATGTTGGGTGATCCTGGAAGGTCCATACCCGGGGCGACTTCCGATACCTTCTCAGTCGACTCAAATTTTGATAGCGGAAGTCAGAACGCCCAGTTTCAAAACGGTTTGATTTATGCCGAGGTCACCTACACGCTCGAGGGTTATTCACCTGTCGTCAGCACCTTGTCTAGAGATGCATTTTCGGATGTTAGGAATACTGGCGTCAGGGCGCACGGCTACGAGCAGCCTGTTATCGTGGGGCAGCCAAGGGTTACCTTCGTGACCAAGCCCAAGGCTCTGGCAACACTTGCCTTCCCGCGGCTTAAAGACTGGGATAACTCTCAATGGCCGTATAAAGTCCCAACTTGGTATCTTTGTGACTCGACGAAATTCAGTGTGGTGCCGGCGAATCAAATTCATTCAGATCAAATCAGTGGAGGCGGGTGCAAGGAAATACCTCGTATTGGTGACAGGTCCACGATTTTGCCTAAGGGATACAAGGGCAAGTACCTGATTGCAACCTACTGGATGCAGAATATCTATTACGACTTATTTACGGGAGTTACCAAACCAATCAAACTCAAGTAGTCAGCGACATGCTGGGCACCCAAAGGCTTTGGGTCTTTCATTTGCATAACTTTTACTGTTGTTGAGTGAGAATTTTTTGAACCGAGGCGGCAATGACCGGGCCGAGGGTATAGCCGTAACTAGCCGTTATGTGATCTCGGTCTCGGTAGACCACAACGTCCCCGATGATCATCGGGCACCGGTGTTTCACGCAGAAGTATTTTGCGGTGTCCAGTCGGTACAGGTTCTTTACGCCGGCTGACATTGCGGTGCGATAAGCGCTGTCATCGGGGGCGTATCCATCGTGTTGACTAAAAGTGCAGACACTGCGGGCTTTTACTAGGTCGGTTGCCGCCTGGACGCAATCGACTTGGTTCAGGGGAACCATTGGGTTATCCGAAACCACAATCAGCTTGGTTCCAGTTTTAGTCACCTGCGCCCATTGCATTGGTGCGGCGTCAAAATTGTTCCGTAGCAGTCCGTTGGTAAATTCGGGGCTGCGCCGCGAAACTAGAATAACGGCGTCAAAATGCGAACCCAGCAGGTTCGAGCTCGTTTTTGCGATGCGGTCGTGGCAAGGATCGGTCAGGTTATCAACCGCAACCGTCGACCACAGGCAACCTCGGCCAACGAAGGTGGTCAGTTGCCAGCCACGAACTTTGGCTTCGGTGTTCAGCAGGGCCAGCATCATTGCCGCATGCGAGTCGCCAACTATGGCAATTCGCTTTTTGGGCTTCTTAACCTCGCCGTAGTTGCAGATTTTTAGGTCGTCAGCGGGTTGTTGCACATAACAGGTATAGCCGATTCCGGTGTCGGTTAGCATGGCCTGCTGGCTTGGATAGAGGGTTTTGCCATTATTGATTGGGCAACGAAAACTGAAGACGAGTGCCCGAACCCCAAGGCAGTTGCTCTGGTCTCGAAGCACGGCCACGCTGCCGGCTATGTCGTTCTTTGCAGCGGTTGCCAGGCCGCCGCCTGTGGCCACTGCCGGGGTGGCTATGACGAGTGAAGCTACCAAAAGCGCGGTGAGTGCTTTCTTCATTCCGAGAGCAACAACCTTAGGTGAGTATCGAATCGGGTCTTGAATGAAACGCTTGGTCAGGTAGGCAAGGGCTATCGAGGCGAAGATGATGCCAACTCGAAGGATTCCAAACTTATCGAATGGAACCAACCGAGGTACCAAAACGATCAACGGCCAGTGCCAGAGATAAATTCCGTAGGAAAGATTCCCGACTTGCTGCACGGGCCTGAACTCCATTGCCCGACTTAGCCATCCCCCGGGTTTACTCGTGGGCCCGCCGATCAGCAGCAGGATGGATGCTGCAACCGGAAGCAGGGCCCAAAAACTTGGAAACGGTGTGGCCGCTGTAAGCAAGAAACCGCTCGAGATTAGGATCACGGCACCGACTGGAAGGCTCAACCTCTCGAAGAGTTGCCGAACTGGCGAGGTGGCGCTTTCTTCGCTGCTCGGGCGCAACGTTTGGAAAATCGCAAGGATGGCCCCCGCGCCGAACTCCCAAACCCGGGTGGGCGTAATGTAATAGGCGGCCGCGGGAGCAACTGCGGTGAACCAAATCGAAAACAACAGACTCAGCAAGGTGACGGCACCGATTGCCTTCAGGGCCGCTCGAAGCGGTGTCTTTCCGCGGCGTCTGGCGAATAATGCTGCCAACATCAGGAGCAGCGGCCAAAACAGGTAGAACTGCTCCTCGGCCGACATTGACCAGAAATGGCGAACGGCTGTCGCACCGTTTTGTGAGCCCAGATAATCACTGGCTTCCGCGGCCAGTTGCCAGTTCTGAAGGTAAAAAACCGAACTGACAAGTTGTCTTAGTTCAATTTGCATGGTGGTTGGAGGTAGTAAGAAAAATACCGCCAGACCGGTGACCATAAGCACCGTGAAGCTCGCTGGAATCAATCTGCGGATTCGCGCCGCATAAAATTTGCCGAGCGACACCTTGCCCCGCTGAGCCAGCTCCCGAGCCAAATGGCTGGTTATCAGAAATCCCGAGATTACAAAGAAGACGTCAACCCCGATGTATCCACCGGGAAGCCGAGTCGGCCAAAGATGGAAAACCACAACCAGCAGCACTGCTACTGCTCGAAAAGCCTGGATGTCGGCTCTAAGGGTCTGGGGTTTGGTCTGCAAGTAAATCCTTTTTGCATGAATCAGGAGTGACGCGATAGATATCGACGTTTTAACCTTAGAGAACCAAAATGAAAAAACGGCACTATCCTCTAAACAGTGCCGTGGCGGCAAGCGCTTGCGGGGTGCGACTTCGCTTTCGCCGGCCCAGCCTGCAGAGTTTTCAACGAGGAGAGAACCATGAAGACCAGTCATTATTTGTCGATGGATGTAGCATCCGAAGTTCAGCGCAGCCCAACGGGTTTCACCGCGGCACTCGGTACCGAAACCCTCAGGGTTGATGTCATCAAGCCAGGACTTTTTAGAATCAAGATTTCTCGGGGCGGTCGCTTTGATGATCAACCTTCGGTGGCCATTGATTTTGATCCAATTGCCTCTGCGCAACAATCTGGTTTTGATCAAAATTTCGTTTTCGAAACCGACGGTGCCGGTGCCTCATTGCGAACCGATGAGCTTTTTCTGAAACTTGAACTCGACCCATTCAAAATCGACATCTTTCGAACCGATGGTTCCGTGGTATTTCAAACGGCATCCGATTCCAACGGCAAGCCGACAAGCTACGCCACTCTAAACGATGCCTTTGCTCTAAGGCGCAAAATTGCGAAAGACGATGCCATATACGGCTTGGGCGAGAAGACGGGTAGACAAAACCGACGCGGTCGCGATTTCACGCTTTGGAACACCGATGTGCTGAATCCAACCGCGACGGGTGAATTTAGAGCAGCCCTTGATGACAGTGACCCACGGGGTGATCAGACCTCGACCGAGTTCGATCCCTATTACGTCTCAATCCCCTTTTTCTATCACCAAAACGCCCTGAACGGCATGGCTTCGGGTTCATTTCTAGATAACGGGTATCGTGCCTATTACGACTTCAGTCCCGCGGCCGAGTACCTAGTCCACTTTTCCGGTGGCCAGTACACCGAATACGTCTTCGCTGGGCCTAACATCAAGAGCATTCTCGAGGACTACACCTGGTTAACCGGTCGAACGGCATTACCTCCGATTTGGGCCTTGGGCTACCACCAATGTCGCTGGCACGCCTATGACCAGGATTCGCTGCTTGCGCTGGCCGATAAACACCGGGAACTGCGGGTTCCACTCGATACCTTGTGGCTGGACATCGATTACATGGCTGGCTATCGGGTCTTTACCTGGAACGAACATAGCTTCCCCGACATCAAGGCGACTTTGGAACTTCTAAAGTCAAAGCAACTCGGTGTCATCACAATCATCGACCCTGGCGTCAAGTATGAGCCGGGCTACTCGGTTTTTGACTCCGGAATCGCGCAGGACATTTTTTGCAAGACCGAGGGCGGCGATGTCTACATCGGCCAAGTTTGGCCCGGAAACACGGCCTTTCCAGATTTTGCGAGTGCTGAGGCGCGTAAGTGGTGGGGGCAACTGAATGCCGACCACGTAGCGAGCGGTCTGATTGGTATCTGGAACGACATGAACGAGCCGGCAACCGGCGAGATTGCCCCAGACTCCATGCTGTTTGACGGTGGCGAAGCCTCTCATTCGAGATTCCACAACCAATACGCAACGTTGATGGCAATGGCCACCGTTGAGGGCCTGCTTTCAAACCGCCCGGAACTTCGCACCTTTGTGCTGTCTCGAGCCGGATCACCCGGTATCCAAAGATATGCGGCGAACTGGCTTGGAGACAACATGAGTCGATTTGATCACCTGTGGCTCAGCATGCCAATGGCCGCCGGGCTTGGTCTTTCTGGCCAGTCCTTTGTCGGCGCCGACATCGGTGGTTTTGGCGAAGACAGCTCGCCCGAGTTGTTTGCCCGTTGGATTCAGTACGGGGCGCTTACCCCGTTCGCGCGAAACCACAATGCAACCAATCAGCTGGACCAATACGTGTTCAGCTTCGGGCAGCAGGTGCTCGACATCTCAAGAAGCGCCCTGCAGTTGCGTTACCAGCTGCTGCCCTACATCTACAGTGCCTTTGTGGCAACCTCGGTCACCGGTGAACCCATCCAAAGACCGCTGGTTTTTGACTACCAGTTTGATGCTGCGGTGCGCGACATTGATGACCAATATCTTTTTGGTCGTGACCTGCTGGTTGCCCCGGTGTTCGCGGCCGGCCAAATCGAGCGGCAGGTTTACTTGCCTGAGGGGGCTTGGTTCGATTGGCACACCGAGGCTCAACTAGCCGGTGGGCAAACCATTACGGCTTCCGCTCCCCTGCAGACCATCCCTTTATACGTGCGGGCAGGTGCAATCATTCCAATGTTCGCGGGCAGCCCGCAAAGCACCGCTAACCATTTCGAAAATGAGATCGAACTTCACGTCTTTGTGCCGGCGCATGACGGCTCTCACGAGAGCGTGCTGCAAGAAGACGATGGATTGACCTTTGCCGCCAACCTAGGCCAGAGATTCACGACTCGCTTGCGGCTTGAGCGCTCTGGTCAGCAGCTAATAATCTCCGGTTTGGTTTCAGGTCAGGGTTTCGAGCAGTTCATTCGTAAGGGTTTCACCATTGTGCTTCACGGCGGCGAATCTGATCGGGGTAAGCGGTTCGAGGTTGAAAGCGCCGGTCAGGACTTTGAGTTGAATCTCAGGTTAACGAGCGAACCATCCGCTTGACCCTGGCCTTATCACCGGCAATAACCACATGCTCTAGATTGCGCCTGGCTCCGGGGTTTCCAACTTTTTCTCCCGATTTGTTGTAAACGCCAATTTGGGCACCCACGTAGCGCTTGAAGTCCACATCAATGACCTCAACGTGGCCACGCTGCGAGCAAAGGTCTATGAGTTCATCCTTGACCAACCAAGAGTCACTGTTGTAGCTCAGAATCATGGTTTCGGCCCGCACGTCCTGTATCAACTGGGATAGCGCCGCCGGCATCAACTTCTTGGTGTTGAAGGCACTTCTGTTCTCATCTCCTCGAACATCAATGCGCTTGTTGGCGATACCGTAGGTGGCTGGGTTATCCCACCGCACCAGGGTCTCCCAGATGTGGTAGTTGCTGAAGTATCGGTGCTGATTGTAGGGCGGATCTAAATAGGCAAGGTCCACGGGCTCAAGTTGACTGGCAAGGGTCATGGCGTCGCCTCGAATCGCGGTACCCGATCCAGCAAGTAGCCCGGGGTCTCGAAGCGCAAGAGCGTTATTGCTTCTGGGCGCCCAACTCTTCAAAAAGGCCATTTGAATACCGGTGGTGCTATCGACTCGGTCGGCGGCAAGAATCAAGGAAGTCAGCAGTGGCTCGTATAACCAAGAGCCGACATAGTCTTGTTCGAGTGCTTCGCGCATGGCATCAACGCGCTCGCCGTTCTTGGGCTGAAAATAGCGAGCATCCTCGCAGAATGTTTTAGTGAAATAGCCTGCGGTGCCAGTTAGCGAGTTCAAGTGGCTCAAGGCCTGCTCGAGTTCAGTCAGATTGGCACTTCTGCTGTCGAGTGCGATCCAGGTCTTGGCGAAAACCTCAGAGTACGAGGCCAAATCCACCGCGGTCACGAAAAGCCCGAGTTCTTTGAAGGCCTTGGCAACTCTCGTGGTGCCGGTGAATAGGTCCAATCCCGTCTTGGCTTCCGAGGCCGCGGCTAAACCGCTTAGCAATGGAACCAACGTGCGTTTGGAACCTATGTATTTAATCACCGCATCTCCCAACTTGATAGTCTGCCACGATTGACCCCTGGCAAAATCACGCGGATGGTTTTGGCCTCGCAGAAAGTTAGACTTAAGGCGATGTCAGATTTACAAAAGTCGGAAGACGAACTCTCAGCCGCGGCGAAATACTCCGTCGACTATGCTCGCGAACAAATTGCGGGCAAGAAGGTAGTTGTGCTGACTGGTGCGGGCCTAAGCACCGACTCTGGAATCCCGGATTATCGAGGCGCCGGCAGGGTTGCCAGGCACCCGATGACCTTCGACGTCTTTCTTGGCTCCCCGACGGCTCAGCAACGGTATTGGGCAAGAAGTTACGTTGGCTACAACAGGATTGCCGAAGCCGCACCCAATCGGGGTCATTACGCGCTCGCCGAGGCGCAGGCCAAGGGCAAAGTGTCTCAAATCATCACCCAAAACGTTGACGCGCTTCATGAGCGCGCTGGCTCTACCCGAGTCATTGATTTGCACGGTCGACTAGACCGAGTGCGTTGCATGGGTTGCGGAGCGGTGATTTCTAGAGCCGCGGTGGACGATTTACTTTTTGAGTTGAACCCAACCGTTGTCAAGGATGTAAAAATCGAGTTCACTCCAGATGGTGACGCAGAAATTGAGTCCACGGCCGATTTTATAATTCCAAGCTGCCCAAGTTGCGGCGGCGTCTTAAAGCCGGACGTGGTTTTCTTTGGCGAATCGGTTCCGGTGTCTTTAGTCGAGCAGGCAATGTCGGCTTTGGATGCGGCGGATGTTCTTTTGGTCGCTGGAACCTCGCTCACGGTCAACTCGGGAATGCGTTTTGCGAAACGGGCGCAGCGCGCCTCGAAACCGATAATCATTGTAAATCTTGGGGAAACCAAGGCCGATTCCATCGCACTCGCCAAGATCGAAGCGAACACTTCCTTGGCACTTGAAAGGCTTTTTCTTGACTAAAACCACAATTGGCCTTTTGCGTCATGGCCAAACCGATTGGAACATTGATTTTCGACTGCAGGGCACGTCTGACATACCGCTAAATCAAACCGGTCGCGATCAGGCGTTGTTGGCGGGTCGAGTGATTGATGCGAACGACTGGGATGTGCTGCTAACCTCGCCGCTGTCTCGGGCCAAGGAAACTGCCGAAATTGTGGCCGCCGAGGCTGGTTTCGAGAACCTGATCGTTGAACCATTGCTGTTGGAGCGGTCGTTCGGTGAGGCCGAGGGGATGCGGCATGAAGATTGGAAGGTCACTTACGGCGAGGGCACTGTGATTCCCGGTGGCGAATCGCTCGAAGACTTGCGAGTGCGCTGCTGGCAGTTGCTGGAGCATCTCGCGAAATCGTATCCTGGCAAGCGAGTGCTGGTGGTCTCACACGGGGCTTTGATTCGTAAGATCATCAAACTGGTGAGCCAGGGAACCCTGCCACGCGAGGGTGAAAGATTCGGAAACGCGTCAATGAGCCTGATTAGTCACGCGGACGCCACTTGGTTTATCGAAGACTACAATCCAAAAACTCTGGTTTTGATTTAGACCGAGAAATACTTGGCTTCTGGGTGATGAAGGACCATCGCATCGGTGGACTGTTCCGGGTGCAACTGCAACTCTTCGGATAGTGTCACCCCGATGCTCTCCGGTTTCAACAGTTCCATCAGTTTGATGCGATCTTCCAGATCTGGGCAGGCTGGGTAGCCAAACGAGTACCTTGCCCCGCGGTAGTCAAGCTTGAAATGCCCGGCCAAATCGCTTGGATCCTCGTTCGACAATCCCAACTCTTCACGAATTCTTGAGTGCCAGAATTCGGCCAGCGCCTCGGTCAACTGCACCGATAGCCCATGGAGTTCTAAATAATCACGGTATTGGTTGTCGGCATAAATCGCATTTGCAGCCTCGGAAACTCGGTTGCCCATCGTCACCAGTTGGAATGGAACCACATCGATTTCGCCACTTTCACGTGGTTTTACGAAGTCGCTCAGACAAAGGTGTCGGTCTCGACTTTGCCGTGGAAAGCTGAATCGCAGTCGCTCGGTTCCGGGCTCTCCGCCAGAGCCGCCATCGGTGGCATTCTCGGGGCCGTGGTGCAAGATAACTAGGTCATCGCCCTCTGAGACAGCCGGAAAGTATCCGTAGACCACAGCGGCCTCTAGCAGCCCCTCGGTATGGATTCTTTCGAGCCAAGATCGCAGCCGAGGCCTTCCCTCGATTTCGACTAACTGCTCGTAGCTTGGCGCATCGTCGGCCCTTGAGGGCTTGAGGCCCCATTGGCCCATGAAGGTGGCTCGCTCGTCGAGGAACGAAGAATAATCCCGAAGCGGTATGCCCTTGACAATCCGGGTGCCGAAAAATGGTGGCTTTGGAACCGGATTGTTCACGGCCACATCGGACCGTTTAGGAAGATTCTCGACTTCGGTGCGAATTAGCGCGGGCTGTTTCGGCACGACTCGCTTTTTTAGTTCCGGTAGCTTGGCTGAGGTATCCCCGCGTTTTATCTTCACGATGGTATCCATCAGGCGCAGCCCTTCGAAAGCGTCTCGGGCGTATCGAACCTCGCCGTCGTAAACCTCGGCGAGGTCCTGTTCGACAAAGCTTCTGGTGAGCGCCGCACCGCCGAGGATTACCGGCCAACGCTCGGCCACTCCCCTGAGGTTCATTTCTTCCAGATTTTCGCGCATGATCTGAGTCGACTTAACCAAAAGCCCACTCATGCCGATGACGTCGACCGCGTGTTCCTCAGCGGCGCGCAAAATTTCGTTGATCGGTT
>CAZLWT010000005.1:0-18154 GCA_964563325.1 uncultured Rhodoluna sp.
ATGTGACTGGAGTTCAGACGTGTGCTCTTCCGATCTGTACGTCGCAGTCAATCACGATGGTGTTTTCGCCCAATGCGGAGACGTCAACGATGGCTCGGAGCGACCTTCCGATGAGTCTGGAAATCTCGTGGGTGCGCCCACCAATTTTGCCCCGAACGGCCTCGCGGTCTGAACGGGTGTGGGTTGCTCTCGGCAGCATCGAGTATTCGGCGGTGACCCAGCCCTCTCCCTTTCCGACCTTCCAACGAGGAACCCCGCTGGTGAAAGAGGCGGTGCAAAGCACCTTGGTTGAACCAAAACTGATTAGGGCCGAACCTTCGGCGTGCTCGCTCCAACCACGTTCGATTGTCACGGTGCGCAACTCGTCCGGGGTTCTTCCATCAATGCGAATAGTCATTTTTCTCCTGTTTTAGTTCAAAAATCATTTTGGGCAAACTAGATTTGTTCAACGCCGATTACCTCGGGACCCAAAAATCTTCTGGCCAATTTTTCAAAGCCGGCTGAGTCGGCGGTGGCTTGAAAACGATGGATAGGCGGCGCCGTAGCCGTGCGCTCTAGATTATGGGCCACCAGGGTGCGATAGACGTCTTTAGCGGTTTCTTCGGCCGAAGACACCAATGTCACATCCTCCCCCATCACATAAGAGATGGCTCCGGTTAGCAAGGGGTAATGTGTGCACCCAAGAACCAGAGTGTCTACGCCAGCATCGCGAATCGGGGCGAGGTAATCTTCTGCAACTCGAAGCAGTTCCTCACCCGAGGTGACTCCGCGTTCAACAAATTCAACGAATCGGGGGCAAGCCGCGCTGTATTGCTGAATGTCGACGGCTGCCGCGAAAGCATCATCGTAGGCCTTAGAGGCGATGGTGGCCTGAGTGCCGATGACCCCCACTTTGCCATTTCGAGTCGCGGCCGCTGCTCTTCTAACCGCAGGCTGAATCACCTCGACTACCGGAATTCCGCGACCCTCGGTGTATCGCTCCCTAGCATCCCGCAGCGCAGCTGCCGATGCCGAGTTACAGGCGATGACGAGTAGTTTGACCCCCTCATCGACCAAACGATCCATCACAGCCAGAGCCAGTCGACGAACTTCCTGAATGGTCTTTGGGCCATAGGGCGAGTTAGCCGTGTCCCCAAGATAAATTATGGACTCGTTGGGCAACTGGTCAATGATTGCTCGCGCAACGGTTAAACCACCGACTCCAGAGTCAAAGATTCCAATTGGGGCGTTATTCACGGGCTACTCGGCGCTCTTTGGGTCTTCGGGTCTCAGCCCTTCATAAATTTCTTTACAGGTGGGGCAGACGGGGAATTTTTGTGGATCCCGTCCCGGAACCCAGACCTTGCCGCAAAGCGCAATGACGGGTGACCCCATCACGGCGGATTCCACAATCTTCTCTTTTCGCACGTAATGCGAATACCGCTCGTGGTCGCCGGGTTCTAGGTTCTCTTCAAGTCGCTCTTCGAGGCGCTCTTCAAGCAGAGTCGATCCTGCGGTTTGGCCGCCAATTTGATCGCCACCGAGGTCGCTTAATTCATTTCGCATTACTTGAGGTTAACAGCATCACCCAGAGTCACTCGAATCGACAGTTCTTTTCCGGCGCGAAGAACCTTCACGACAACGGTGGCGTTTGCCGGGTGCTCGCGAACTGCACCGGTCAAATCCTCTTTTGATGAAATGGATCTGCCATCGATGCTGACGATAATGTCTCCAACCAAGATTCCAGCTTTAGCTGCCGGACCCCCGGCTGTTAGCTGCTCAACCTTGGCCCCGGTGGAAAAACTTGCCGCGGTGTTGGAGTTGGTGGCGTCAGAGACCAAAGCACCAAGCAACGCGTGGCTGGCTTTGCCAGTCTTCATGATTTCACCGGCGATGCGTTTCGCCACGTTGGATGGAATCGCGAATCCGACACCGATGTTTCCGGTCTGACCGGTCGAGTTGCTACCCGCAGAAGCAATCGCAACGTTGATTCCGATAATTTGACCGTGTTCGTCAACCAGGGCGCCGCCCGAGTTTCCAGGGTTAATCGCGGCATCGGTTTGAATAACGCTCAGGTTAATCGGCGCTTTTCCATTTCCGTTCCAAAGCTGCAAACCGCCCTGGCCATTGCTGGAATTTTCTGGAGCCGCAGAACTGGCTACCTGAATGGTTCGATTCAACGCAGAAATAATTCCCGAGGTGACCGTTGCCTCGAGGCCCAATGGGGCACCGATGGCAACCACAGGGGCTCCCACGTTTAAATTTGCGGAGTCAGCGAAGGTGGCAGGCTTCAACTTGCCAAGGGCTTCCACTTTGATAACCGCCAGGTCGTTGGTTGGATCGGTGCCGATTACTGTGGCCGAGAAAATGTGACCATCAGCAGTCTTTACCTCAATCGTCGGAACGGCGGTCGAGCCATCGAGAGTCACCACATGCGTGTTGGTCAGGATGTAGCCCGAATCGCTCAAAATAACGCCTGATCCAGATCCGGCACTGTTGGAACCAGAAACAGAAATGGTGACCACTGATGGCGAAGCAATGGCCGCGGCTCCGGTAACCCAGCCGACACTGGAAGCGTTGTTCACCACAATTGGCGATGGTTGAATCAGCAGACTGTAAACCGTGATGCCCGCTCCGGCGCCAACTCCGGCCCCGAGAACAGAACCTAGAGTAATCATTCCAGCCAAGGTCAAGGACGAAGTTTTGCCGCTTACCCGAGAGGCCAACGATGGCTTTTTTGGCTTGGGAGCCGGGGTTTCAACCTGGTCAAAAAGAAACTGACGGTTGTAATCGGATGCGGGGTATTCGTTTTGGTTTTGGTTTTGGTTTTCGTTCACTGCAAGCCTTTCATTCGACAACTCGAAGCCATTTTTTCAAGTCAGCCTGAGTAGTCTATGAAGAAATCCTGAATGCTCGCTTAAGCGCAACGGTCAGTCACGGCAACCCGCGATATTCGAGTTCCCGGTTGTCGAAACCAAACAATTCTGATTCACGAGCCGAATCTCACCGGCTTGGCGCAGCGGCTCAGCCACGCTGAAGCGAAGTATGTTGCTCGGCAACGTGATTGTTCCCGGGTCGCGAATCCAAACGCCGCCGCGCCCGAATCGATAGGCAACCCTGAAGCTCACGCTCACCACCGCACTGTACTGACCGGCATCAGCGAAACTCTGATTGACTGACCGACCGTTAGCTGCCACCCCGTTCGAGAACATCCATCGATAGGTCACGGGGGTAAACCTCACTTGACCTTGATTGCCAAGCAACCTGTTGCTTCGAAAATGCACCCGAGAGTTCACGGTAAAACTGACCTCTTCACCAAGCCGCAGCACTCTAATCGGATTGAGCTGTGCCACTGGAGCGTCCGGCCTAAAAAACCCCAATCCATCGTTTTTTCGAGTGTTTCGTTTCACGACCACCTTCCGCTTTGGCGGCTTCACCACGATTGGTGGCTTGGCAACCTTCGGCGGCTTGGAAACCTTTTGTAGCTTGGAAACCGGAGTCGGACTTGGTCGATTCGTCGGCTTAGCTTTTGGTTTCTGCGGGGTCACCACCACCTTCTTTTTCTGTTCGGTGACGATAATTTTTCCGCACAGGGTAAAAACCGATCCGCTGACCTGGGATGAGTAATGAAAATTCTTGGAGCTTCCCCCAGCATTTCGGCAACCCGCGGCCACCGCCAAATCGGGTTGAACCAAGGCGCTCGTTGCGAGCGAAAGAACCAGGGCGGGAATGAGGATTGTCGGTGGAATAGTCATTCCGAAACCCTATGGCGCTTGCCAGTGCCCGCATCGAAGTTTTCCACAGTCGGCCGCAACCGCGCTTGAAGCCGACTCGGTTCCGGTTAAAAAGAAAACCCCCAGCCTAATGGCTGAGGATTATCTTCTCTAGTTGCGGGGGCAGGATTTGAACCTACGACCTCCGGGTTATGAGCCCGGCGAGCTACCGAACTGCTCCACCCCGCGGCGAAGTATCAGTCTAACACAGCGGGGTAGCAAGATTGCGGTCAATCGGATTATTGCTTGGAAACTTACTTGACGCTTGCCTCCAAGGCGGCCTGAATCGCACTCTTGAGGGCGGCATCGGCCTTACCAAAGGCGGCCCAGTCACCGGCGGCCAAAGCTTTATCCTTAGCAACCAGCGCAACCCTTGCCTTTTCAAGCGCCGCCTTCAAAGCCGCGCTCACCGTGGTTGGTGTGCCAGGATTCACCGGCTTTCCGGGGTCCACCGGTGTGACAATTCCACCGCCGCTATTGGCGCCCGAACTTCCACCGAATAGGTCATCGAGCGCCGCGTTCAGCGTGTCTTCGAAGGCAATTTTGTCACCGAAGGCAACCAAGACCTTTTTCAGAAGCGGAAAGCTGGTTTCTCCGGTCGATTGAATGTAAACCGGCTGAACATAGAGCAGACCACCGCCAACTGGAAGGGTAAGCAGGTTTCCGTTTAGCACCGTGGTTGAACCCTGACGCAGAATATTCAGCAACTTGGAAACCTCAGAGTCGGCGTTGAAGTTGTTTTGCACCGTTCCGGGCCCGGGCACCACGGTCTCTCTCGGCAGCGACAGCAATCTCAGCTTTCCATAGGATTTAGCCTTTACTCCGGCAACCGAACCGGCGTCAGAGTCCGCCACCAAATAGCCGGTCAGGATGCTGCGGCTAGATTCCCCAGTTGAACGAGGGATAAAGGTGCTGTAAATCGAGAAACTTGGACTTGCTTGACCTGGGGCCTGCAACGTCAGGTAGTAAGGCGGTTGCAACAACCCCGCGCTGCCAGAAACCGGATCATTCGGCGTCATCCAAGCGTCTTGCTGGGAGTAGAAGGCTCCAGCATCGTTCACGTGATACATGCCCAAGATTGAGCGCTGCAGCTTGAATAGATCGGCCGGGTAACGCACGTGGCTCATCAAGGCACCGGACATTTCGCTGATTGGCAGCACGGTGCTCGGGAAGATCTTCTGCCAGGTCTTCAGAATCGGGTCCTTGGCATCCCAGGCGTAAAGCTTCACACTGCCGTCATAGGCGTCAACGGTTGCCTTGACCGAGTTGCGAACATAGTTGATCTCGCCGCCTCCGAAGGTGGCCCCGGTGTTACTATCGGCAATCACACCGCTCAGGTTTTCGGAACGCGAATATGGGTAGTTGGCCGAGGTCGTGTAACCGTCAACGATCCAAACCACACGGCCATCCACGACTGCCGGATAACTGTCCGAGTCCAAGGTCAGGTATGGCGCGACGGCCGAAACCCTCTCACGTGGCGAACGATTGTAGAGAATTTGCGAATCGTCGGTGATTGCGTCCGATAGCAATAGTTGCTCGCTTTGAAACTTCAGAGCGTAAGCCAGTCGTGGCAGAATTCCCTTGAGTTTGGGCCCGCCATTTCCAGAGAAGGTGGTGTAGGTCTGGTCATTTTGACCACTGCCCGCCGGAAAGTCGAGTTCGCGCTTGTCGCTGGCCGCAGGGCCACCAACGATTGAGTAGCTCGGTGACTGCTCACCAAAGTAAATTCTGGGTTCGAACTTTCCAAGAAGTCCGGTCGACGGAATACCAGACTGCAGGAAAACGGGCTGACCATCGGTGGTTCGCTGATTTCCATAGGCCGCCACGACGCCGTATCCGTGGGTGTAAACAATCGTGTTGTTGTACCAGGACTGAGAATCGCCGAGTCCCTTTTGATTCAGTTCACGAACCGCAAGAACCGTGTCCTGCGACTTGCCGTTGATTTTATATCGGTCAACGTCTAGGTGGTTCTCAAAGTTGTAATACTGGCGAAACTGCTCGAGTTGGCGAAACGAAGCGCTAACCAGAGCCGGGTCAATGATTCGAATCTGAGCCGTGGTCTCGGCATCTTGACGAAGAGCACCCGCGGTGGCATTGGTGTTGGCGTTGTAGTCAATCTTGGAAATATCATCCAGGCCGTAAGCGGTTCGGGTGGCCTCAATATTTCTTTGGATGTACTTGCTCTCCAGGGTTCGCTCGTTTGGAACCACCTGGAAGGTTTGAACGATCCAGGGGTAAAGCCCACCAAGCACGAGCGAGCTGACAACCATCAGGGCGGTGGCCATGAGCGGCAGTCTCCAGTGGCCGATAAATGCGGTGACCAGGAAGAGCAACGCAACCAAAACACCAATGGCTGCCATGATTTGAAAACCCGGGATTGCGGCGTTGACATCCGAGAAAGTCGCTCCGGTGTAAAGCCCGGTGGTGGTGGTCATCGTGTGGTACTCATCCAACCAGAGGCTGGCGGCCTGAACTGCCGTGTAAAGACCAGCGGTCAAGGCCAGTTGCACCCGAGCGGTTTTGCTAATGCGAGCCGACCGGCCAACGAACTTTACGCTTCCGAACACTAGGTGAACGATGCTGATGAGTATCAGGGCAAGCAAGAGTGCCGTCGAAAGCAAAGACACCAGACCTCGGTAGAAAGGAAGCTCAAACAGGTAGAACGAGACATCCAGACCGAACTGGGGATCCTTCACCCCGGTTGAGGTTCGATTTAGGTAGGTGAGCACCGTTCCCCAGCTGGCACTGGTTGCAACGCCGGCAAAAATAGCGAGCAAGATTGGAACACCAATCAAAATCACCCTGCGCAGCTGGGTGAGCAACACGCGATACTGCTCAAACGGGCTTGACTCATCAGCCAATCTGGCATAGATCGGGCGACTGCGATAGGCAATCGCCAAACTCACGCCCGTGACTATGGACATGAGCAGCGCGGAAGCGGCAAACACAGCAGTCTGAGCCAAAAGCTGCGTGGTGAAGACCGAGGCGTAGCCCATTTGATCGAACCAAAGGAAATCGGTGTAAAAACCGGAGGCGCCCAAAGCCGCTAGGGCTAGGAAAACTACGATTAGCGTGGCAACGAGGGCGGGCGAAACTCGGCGCCTTTTTGCAGCACTGTTGGGTTGCGACATGGTTAGTCCGTTTCTTTACTTGGTTGCAGTACAGGTGGGTAACGCCGAAGTGTTCGAATTGCTTCCAATGACCTCAACCGCGTGAAGGGCTTCGGCAAATGTGCTGACCGTGGTCACGTTCAGCCCCTGGGGAATGAATCCGACCACTTCGTTGCAGTTGCTTTTCGGTGCTAAAAACCATTTCGATCCAGCGCGAACGGCCGAATACATTTTCTGTTGGATTCCCCCGATTGGTCCGACTTTTCCGTCGAAATCAATGGTTCCGGTGCCACTGATATTGTGGCCCCCGGTCAACTCACCCGGCGTCAACAGGTCATAGATTCCGAGCGCGAACATGGTTCCGCCACTTGGCCCAGATACATCCTGCAGATTGAATTTGACATCAATCGGGAACGAATATTTATAGTTCAATCCCAAGCCAATGCGAATTTTGCCGGCAATCTTCTTCGGGATTACCTTGACCGTTAGCGCTTTTCCGTCGCGAATCAAACCAATCGTCAACGACTCTCCCGGGGTTGTCGACTGCACCACCTTGAGCAAATCCGCGAAGGTCTTAACCTCGGCGCCATTGGCCGAAACGATTAGGTCACCGGCCTTGATCAGGTCCTGGCTGGCACCCTTCGATTCAATGTAGGCCGCCTGCAACTGAGCCGGAATCTTGTAGCCCAGCTGACTGAGGGCAACGTAAACCGCGCTCTCGCGAGAATCTTGCATCAGCGACTCACTGTATTTTTCAACCTGGTCAACGCTCACCGATGGTGGGTATGCCACATCAACTGGGATAACGGTCTTCGCGGGGTCGATCCAAGCGTCAAAAACCTGCGCCCAGTTCGGGGTTTGGCCGGGTTTGCCAACTTGGCTGACGGTCATCAGGTTTAGGGCGCCGGTGGTCGAATAAACCGGGGCGCCGGATATCTCCAAGATGGCCTTGCCTTGATCTTTGCCGAGCACGTTGAACACCGGCCCCGGTTGATCGATGAGGTACGGCGACGGGAAACTCAGACCGATGGCTGCGGTCACCAGCAGCAAGCCGAATACCACTCCAACGTGCCTAGATTGCAGGCCTCGCCTAATTTTTGAGCCCCGACTCTCGGTTTGCGAGTCGTGGTCGAGCCAGCTTGAATAGTCCATTGTTTTTAAAGACTAAGTCAGCGCCAGAACTTCAACGAATTAGGGTGGGCATTGGCTTCACGCTCATGGCGAACATCCATCGTTTTGGGGTGTTTATTAAGTTGGTTCTCAGGCTTTTGGGGCTAGCGTAAGTAGCATGAATGGTGCCAATTGAACGAGCGTTTTGACGATTCTGCCGATGCAGAGCCTGGTCGCGATTTCAACTCGAAGGACTTTCAAGAGTTTCTGAGAAAACTGATGTCGGGAGAAGCCGGGTTCGATGCGGCAGAGTTGGCCGCGGCCGCCGGGCTGCCCAATGACCCCGAGAGCTTGGCCCAGATCATGGGTCAACTGCAGGCCGCGATGAATCAGGCCGGCGCCGTCACCTCGGGCGTCAACTGGGGGCTTGCCAGTCAGCAGGCCAAGGAACTCGCCAGGGCCAGTTCGAATCCGCTGGACCCAAAGTTTCGCGATGAACTAAAGGCGGCCATTTCGATTGGTTCGCTCTGGTTGAATCAGGCCACCGAAATATCAGACATCACCTCCGAGCCCAAACTGCTAAGCCGCGAACTGTGGGTCGAAGATGCCATGCCGCTATTCCAGGCTTTGGCTCAGCCGGTTGCCGATCGCATGAGTCAGGCCCTGACCGAGAACTTGAAAGAAAATGCACCCGAGGAACTAGCGGGAATTTTGGCCTCGGCCGATGGGCTTTTTAGGTCAGCCGGTGGTGCGCTCTTTGCCATGCAGCTCGGTCAGGCCCTTGGAAAGCTTTCCGGCGAGGTAATAACCGGCGGCGACATCGGTTTGCCTATTTTTCAAGATCAGCGCGCAGCCTTCATCGCCCAGAATTTCGAGACTTTCGTGGCCGGGCTCGATTTAGAGCGCGATCAGGCTTTCATCTACCTTGCGGTTCGAGAGTTAGCCCACGTGCGACTTTTCAAGCACAGCAAATGGTTGCGCGATCACGTGGTTTCACAGATTGCCAACTACGCCGCTGGCATAACCATCGACAACTCCAAACTCGAGGGGTTGGCCGAGGGGTTCTCTGGTGACGGTGAGGAAATTCGCCGAGCCCTAGAATCGGGCGCGCTCATCGCCGAGCGAACCGAAGATCAAGAACTGGCCCTGGAACGCATTGAAACCATGTTGGCGCTGATTGAGGGCTGGGTCGATGTCGTCACCGAATCGGCAACCAAACTGCTTCCGCGGTCCGCGGCCATTGCCGAGGCGGTTCGGCGTCGAAGGGCAACCGGCGGGCCGGCCGAACAAACTTTTGGAACCCTAATCGGGTTGCAGTTGCGCCCCAAGCGGTTGCGCGAGGCAGCCGCGATGTGGCGAGCCATTGGCGAAGCGGCGGGCACCGAAAAGCGCGACAGCCTTTGGAATCATCCAGACCTTTTGCCAACGGCCGATGACATCAACGACCCGAGTGGGCTAATTTCCAAGTTGAGCGGCAGCGCCACAGACACCGATTCGATGGATGAAGAGTTGCGGCGACTCATCGGCGATCAGAGCTAGGCAGCCAATCGCATCGGTTCGAGGCGGCTGTGGAAAGTTAGGACGGGATTTTTTCTAGCCGTGCCAAAATCCTGAAATGGCTCTCAAAATAAACCAACATCAGCAGGCGGTCTGGCGATCACCGCAGACCATGCAAATCGGTCTGGGCCCAGACCACGTCATTCTCGAGGACCTCACACCGGCCCAGGAGAAACTCATCGCCGCCCTTTACAGCGGCATCGCAGATAACCAGGTCGAGGCTATCGCCAACCAATCGAAACTCGACCTACCGACTGCCCGTGATCTAGTGGAAAAAATCCGGCCCCTGATGCAACGCCCCGAGGTGGCTGAGGCGAGGCCGGTTCGCTCAAACTCCAACCGAGCCAATCTGCAGCAATCCGAGCCGTTCAACGACTCCGCGGCGGCAAGTGCGTTCTCAGAGATTATCCGAGCCAGCCTGGTTCACGGTCGCGACGGTCAAGCGGTTTTGCTGGAGCGGGGCAGGCGCGCGGTTCACGTTGACGAACTAACCAAGACGGGACTGCTGGTGACCCTAGGCCTGGCCGCCGCCGGCGTTGGCGCCGTGATTACCCATGACAGCTCGAGAGTCACCCAACGAGATATTGGAAACACCGGATACGCTCAGGGGTTGCTCGGTCAGTCTCGTTTGGGGGCGGCCGAGTGGCTTCTCAGGGGTGCCCCAAATCGCATTCAACTTGTCCCCGGTTCAAAACTCGACCCCAAGCAACTCGACAACTTGGATTGCGCCGTGATTATTGCGCATCAGGCGATTCAACCAAGGCTCTATGCTCGCTGGATGAATCGTCAGGTGCCTCACATAGCCGTGGTCTTTGATTCCACCGGGGTCAGCGTGAGCCCGATGATCACCCCCGGACTGACACCCTGCCTCTATTGCCTAGAGCAACAGCGAAGCGACCGTGACACCGGCTGGCCGGTGCTTGCCAGTCAGCTCTTGACCAGCGAACTGCGATTCGACGACTCCGCTAGTCAGTTATTCGCCGCGGGAATCGTGCTCAAAAAAATATTGCAGAGCATTGATTCTGGGCCGGGGTGCGGTGAACCTGATGAAACCGGTTATCGTTTTCAAGCCAGCGATGGATCGGTCACCGCGCTGCAATGGCCAAGACATGACTCCTGTTCCTGCGCTCAATCAACCCAAGAACCCAGTAGTTAGTGCCTAGTGCCCAGCGATTAGTGGCTAGTGGCTAGTGCTTAGATTTTCCCCAGAGATTCGGCAGCGATTCCAGCAACCAAGCCAAACTGACGTCTGACTGCAGCGGCATGCGATGCCACCACCAGTGCTGACTGTCGTGCTTTAGCCTGGGTCGATACCAGGGCTGACCCAAATCGGGTTCAAAAGTTGATTTTCCGGCTCGTGCCAGTCGATACAGAATGTCATCGGCTTGAAAGTCCGTGATTTTCACAAACTGTTCATCGGCCAACCAAACTCGAACGTTCATTGCGGCGTAGGCCGCGGCCACCGGTTTGGTAGATCGATACTTTTTGGCCATGTGGAATATGGCGTCTCTGGCCAAGATCAGCTGAAGGTAGTCGGGCCAGTCATACTCTGCCTTATTGATCCAACCGCCCATGCGAGTCAGTTCCGACTCATAATTTCTGGTCACCAAATCGAGTTCAAGACCTATCTTGGCGATTCGGTTTTCTAGCCTGATGTCGGAGGCTGTTTTTGGAGCGTTAAGCAACTGCGGCCTCCTTAGTGGGTTAGAAATTTCGGTTCGAGCAGTTCGAGAAAACGAGAGGGTTCTCGAGTTCGACCGGCGTCCTGAAGCGCCCAGCTCAAACCCAGTTTTTTACGAGCCCTCGTCAATCCAACATACAGCAGACGCTTCTCTTCGCGGATTTCGCCAACCGTTTTAGCGAAGCTGATGGGCAAGTATCCATCGGTTAGGCCAACGATAAAAACCGAATCCCATTCGAGCCCCTTGGCCGCGTGAATGGTTGATAGCGTCACGGCCGCCTTGACGGGTTCATGTTGCGAGCGTTGACGCTCTTCGAGTTCATGAGCGAAATCCAAAATGGTCGCGTCCGCAGGCATTTCATCGACAATCGCCAGCAGCGAGTTCAGTGATTCCCAGCGCTCTCGCACCGCGCCCGATTCGGCTGGCTCTCTGCTTTGCCACCCAAGCGACCGACAAATCTCCGAGACCGCCTGAAATAACGGCTTATCGGTTGCCGAGCCGGCCTCGGCGCGAATGCCACGGATTGCGTTTTGAATCTCTGGACGGCGAAAAAACCGCTCTCCACCGCGTATTTGATAGTCGATTCCCGCGGTCGAGAGTGCATTTTCAATAACTTCCGACTGACCGTTAACCCGGTACAGGACGGCAATTTCACTTGACTTTGCCCCTTGGGCCCGCAGCTCAAGAATCTGGGCCACCACCGAGGCCGCCTCAGCCTGAACCGTCTGATGCCTTTCGATGCGGGGCGCTTCGCCGGTGGCGCCTTGCGATTGCAGCGGCTGCACCATTTGTGAGTCGGCGGTCAATCGATTGGCAAAGTTTAGGATTTGCTTTGTGGATCGGTAGTTTCGGGTCAGTTCTATGACGTTGGCATCAGGGTATCTGGATTGGAATCCCTGCAGAAACTCGCTCGAGGCGCCGGTAAAGGAATAAATGGTTTGATTTGGGTCACCGACCACGCACAGGTCGCTGTGCTCCCCCAGCCAAGCATCCAGCAAGGCTTGCTGTAGCGGCGAAATGTCCTGGTATTCATCGACAGTAAAAAAACGATATTGCTGTTGCACATGGGCCAGCGCCCTAGGTTCGGCACGCAGCAGACCCAGTGCCAAAATCAGCACGTCTTCCCAATCCACCTTTTGAGATTTCACCTTTGCCTCTTCATAGCAAAGTTGCACCTCGATATTTTTAGCCAAACTTAGACCGGCAATCAGCGGTCGCTCCTTAGCTCGTTCGGCGTACTGGTCCATGCTCAGCATTGAATATTTGCGCCACTCGACCTCGGCCGCGACATCACGAACCCCAGCCGCATCCAAGCGAATCTTCAGTGATTCGGCCGCTTGGGCAATCAATCGCGCTTTGGATTCTATGACGCTCGGCGCCGGGACCCCAGCGAACTGTGGCCAAAAATATTCCAGCTGACTGAGCGCTGCCGCGTGAAAAGTCTTCACCGCTACTTGTCCGGCTCCGAGTTGTCGCAATCTTGAGCGCAACTCGCCCGCCGCCCGGTTGGTGTAGGTGAGGGCCAAAATGCGATTCGCCGCGAAGTTTCCTTTTGCAATGCCATAGGCGATTCGATGCGTGACGGTGCGCGTCTTACCGGTTCCGGCCCCCGCCAAGATGCAAGTCGGCCCAACCAGCGAAGTTGCGGCCTCCCGTTGTTCCGGGTCCAGGTTATTGAGCAGGGTTTCGGGGTTCATCAGCCGTTCAACTCGGTTGCCGAGACGATTTCTTGCCCGTACCATTCCTCAATAAGACCGCGGGCGATGGATATTCGACTTGGCAACAGCATGTCTTTGGCCTCAGCCGCCAACTCTTCGCGGCTGAACCAACGTAATTTTTCAATCTCGATGCCGTCTGGAACGGTATCGGATTCTGCATGTTTTGCATCGACGGTTGCGGTGAAGCCAACCATCAGTGAGTAGGGGAACGGCCAAGACTGGCTGCCTAGGAATTCGGGATTCACAACGTGCACCCCGGCCTCTTCGTAAATTTCTCGAATCACAGCGGCGGCCAGCGACTCGCCAGGCTCAACAAAGCCGGCCAACACCGACCAGCGATTGTCTTCCCATACCCCTTGAGATCCAAGCAAAATACGCTCCTGCTGGTCAATCACCGAACAAATAATCGCCGGATCGGTGCGCGGGTATAGCTCTCGATCGTCCTTGAAACAACGGCGCACCCAACCGCCCTGCTCGACCACGGTTGGCGTTCCACAGTTTGGGCAGTGTTGGTGGTTTTCATGCCAGTTCGCAAGCGCTAAGGCCTGCGCATAGAGCCCGCTGTCTCGAGCTGATAGCCCAGCGCCGGTGCGTCTCAGGTGATGCCAGGCGGCGGGGTTTGGTTCAACCAGTTGCGCGGCATTCTCACTCAGCACGGCAAGCACAACGGGGGTGCCAACCGGTTCGGTGTCGCTAGCCTCGGTTGATTTGCCGAGGTAGGCGCGCAAACGAGCCGAGGGAACTTCCTCGGTGGTCAATAAGCGCAACGCGGCCCGCGGGTCACTCGCATCGCCTTCGAGCAGCACTTTGCCGCCCGCGAGAACCAATATTCTGGTCAGTGGATTGGCCCAAAGTTCGTCAAATAGATTTGGCCGATTTCTAGATAAATAATCTCGGTCAACCGCAGATTGAGCAAGTGGCAAATGTAGCTTCCGATTCATGCTCTCAACTCTCATATTTGGCAAAACGTGTGGCGTTGCGCCACGGGGGCCTAACAACTGTCTAACCTGAATCCATGGCTAGATCCCTTCTGATTTTAGCCTCGCTGGCCAAAGATGCAGTCGCGGGGCTTGACTTTGTGCAGGTCAAAGAACTTGGCGGTCTTGCCGATGGAAAGTTTGACTCGGCGCTGCTTACCTCGGTAGCCGGAAATCATTATGTCTTGCGCAGCCCGAACAATGCCGCCGCGGTGGCAGAGCTCACCTCCGAACTGCAGGTGATTCGCCTGCTTTCAAGTTCCCGCGAGAAGCTTCCATTCACATTCACAGATGTGATGGGGTTCTCTGAGGAGCCAAAGGGTCGTCGCTCTTACCTATTCAACTTTGTTTATGGAAACCCAATCGAAGTTGGGGCCATTGACGCTTCGAGCAACCTAGTCGCCAGCATTGCCAGAAACGTGGCAGCGATTCACAACCTTCCTCGCAACCTTGTCGAATCTGCCGGGCTGCCACAGTACGCTCCGGTTGATATTGTTCGAGCACGCATCACCGAGCTTGACCGGGCAGCCCAGACCGGTCGAGTGCCAGGCGTGGTGCTCAGTCGCTGGGAACGAGCGCTTGAAGACGTCAACCTGTTTCGCTTCCAGACCACGGTGATTCACGGAAACCTCAACGGGGACAACCTGCTGGAGCAAGACGAGGCCGTTTCTGGCGTGCTGAACCTAGGCTCTTTAAGAATTGGCGACCCGGCCGAAGATCTGGCTTGGCTGATGAGCGGTGAAGACGATGACCTCGCCTACAACCTGCTGTTGGCCTATCAGAGCGAACGCGTTTCGGCGGATGTGAATCTGCGACAACGATCAAACCTCTACAGCGAGATGATGTTGGCTAGATTGCTGCTTCAAGGCTTGGCGCTTGGCGATGAGGTAGATGTCGAAAACGCCGTGAGTTACCTGTTGCTACTGGCCGCCAACGTTGAGGCCGGCACAGCCGCCTCGCTGGCACCGGCTGGAATGCAATCAAATATCGAAAGCACTCAGGCCGCTGTGGTCAAGGAAACCGAAGCCGAGCCAGTGGCCCTTGCCGATCAAACCGCAACCGCACTCGACTTGCCAGCGGAAGCTGCAACTCAAGACGACCTTTTTTAGGCGAAGCGCGCTAACACCGAGTTCCAGATCTGCAGCAACTCTGCACCGCTTGGAACAACCGGGGGTCGAATCTCGAGGTTTTCATTGACGAAGTAAAGCGAAACTTCGATTTGCGACTCGGGTATGTCTCGAAACCTTGAGTAGGCCAGACGATAAAGCGCCAATTGAAGTGCTCTTTCGGCAATCTCAGCGGCTTCGACCGGGGGTTTGCCGGTCTTCCAGTCAACAATCTCAAAACCCGTTTCGGTTTCAAAAACCGCATCCAACTTACAAACAAACGTGTTCGCATCGATGGTCAGCTGAATCTCCAGCTCTACCTCGAGCGGGGTTTGCTTTGCCCACCTCGATTTTTCAAAGTTGGCTTGCAGGGCTTCGATAATTTCGGTCTGCGACCCAAACTCGTCATATTCGCTCAGCGGGCGATCATCATCGCTCTCGGCAAAGACATCGGTTTCGGTTTCGGGAAGAGCCAGAAGGCCAAATCTTTGCTCCACCCAACCGTGAAACAGAGTGCCGGCCCGAGTCGATTTATATGGCTTACTGGGCATCGGTCGCCGGTAGCGCTCGGCAACTGAGGTCAGGTCAGAAACAAAATCTTTGAAACCAGACGCCGATACCCTGACCGGGGCATCGACCAGTAGCCGCTCTAATTGGGCTTGAGCCCGTTCGGCAAGCAGCAAGTCAATATTTGTGTGCAACTGGCCCTCGGACCTCAAAAGCTGCGGGTCGCTTCTGGCAGCCATGATGGCTTCGAGAGTAATCGTTTTGGCCGCTTCCAGGCCAGAGCGGTGCCTTTGACCAAGCGGATCGAGCGGCCAGACCTCTTCTCCGGTTTTGATTAGTGCATTTTCCGAGCTGACCATCTCGGGGAACGGCGAGTCCGGGTTTCCGGTGTGACCAATGACCGCAACAGCTCCATTGGTCAACTGCGCCAACTCAAAAAGATAGGTGGACGGGTTTCGTGGCTTTTTAGCCCCTGGTTTCCAGTAAGAGCCAGTTAGCAAGAGTTGCTTACGCGGCCTCGTGACGGCAACGTAAATCAACCTGCGCTCTTCGCGCAGTTGATGTTCTTTATTGTCGACCCGGAAGGCCGTTTGGCTGTCGCGAGCTTCCGGTTGACTCTGTGCCTCGAGGTAGCTCCACTTTGGAAGCGAATTTCGGTCACCACGTAACGGGTAGGGCAGCTTTCCAAACCCCAACCAACCGCCCGCGCTGCGACTTGGGTCGCTGGGAAAGTCGTTTTCCACAAGGTTGGAAACTGCCACGTAATCCCACTCCAAGCCTTTGGCGGCGTGTACGGTCAGCAGCTGCACGACGCCTAACTCAGGGGTAACGTTAGGCACCTCAAACTTCTCGCGTTCATCGGCAAACTGCAGCCAATCTAGAAAACTACCGAGCGTCGGATTGTTATTCGCCTGTGCATAGCCAGAGACCACGTTGGCAAAGGCATTCAGATGCGACATCGGGTTTTTGCGCCGCGGATTGGCTGTCACTTCAATATCAAGCCAAAGTTCCTCTTGCACCGCCCGAACAAATTCGGGCAACCCCATTCCGGTTTTAGCCCTCATGGCCTGCAGCGTTTTGGCCGCATCACGCATTCTGGCAACCCCCAAATCGCTCACTTTTGAACGATTGGCATGGCGATCTTCAAGCATTAGATCAAGGGCGTCGACCAGCGATGTTGCGTCTTCAACGGCATACTCCTCTGGAAGCTTCGTTCCGGCATCCGAGTATCTGGCTGTGCGCGAGGCAAATCGGTAGAGCCGTTCGATGTCCTTGGCCCCAATCCTCCAACGCGGCCCGGTGAGCAACCGAATCAGTTGAGACCCGGCGGTGGGAAAGTGGATTACCCGAAGAGCGCTCACCAGGTCAACAATCTCTGGAAGTTCCATCAGACCACCCAGGCCAACCACTTCAACGTTGAGACCGGCCTCTTCCATCCGTTCCACAAAAAGTGACATCTGACTGCGCTTGCGCATAAGAAGCGCGAGAGTCGAGTCGCTTGGTTTCTGGGCGAACCAGGTGGCAACCCGATCTGCCTCCTGAACCATATTTTCGACAAAATCGATCGTTACCGAACCATCGTTGGCATCGGCTCTGGATTTCAGAGTCACCAGTTCCAGTTGATTTTCGGTTGCAATCGGTGGCAGAAAACTCGGTGGGGTCGCCAAATCCATGGCCAGCAGATTGGCGATCTCCAAAACGCTCTTCGGGTTTCTCCAACTCGTGGACAAGGCAAACTGCCTGACATTGCCGACCGAGGGCGCCTTTGCCGGGCCCTGGGACGGTTCGCTTGCTGCCGTGAAACCCGAGCCGAAGTCGGTGCCAAAAGCCGCCAGGTTTGATGCGCTGGCTCCGCGCCAGCCATAGATGGACTGATTCGGGTCGCCGACGGCAAACACGGAGTGCTTCTCAAAGAGCCCCCTGAGCAGTCTGGTTTGCAAAAATGAGGTGTCTTGATACTCGTCAAGCAGCACCTGGTTGAAGCTGGCGCGTTCGCGCTCTCGAACCGCCGGCACCGTTCGCACCGCAAGCTCGGCCAACGACACCTGATCCGAATAATCAACCAGCGATCGCTTGCGTTTTTCCTCGCGATACCGATCGGCAAGTTTGGCGACCACCGGCGTTCCAGACAAGGGGCTAAGCAGCCCCGAGAAATAGGCGAACTGAGCTTGGTCGGTCGAACCAACCTTTTTTGGCAGGCCGGCAAGTTTTTCGATTACATCGTTGATCACGGCATCGACTTCCGAGGCATCGGTCAAATTATCGTTCATGGCTTGTGCCAGCGACAGCACGGCCTCGATTAGCAGATTTAGATTTTTATCGAGCTCGGCCAGCCGATCATCGACCTCCGACCCAAAGCGAACAATGACCTCGCGAGCTAACTGAAAAGCGGCCGCCTCGGTCAAGAGAGTGGCCTCGGGCTCATATCCAATCGCCAGTGCAAAGTCCCGGAAAAGCCCATTCGAATAGGAGTTGTAGGTTGAAATGGTCGGCTGCGTGAAGTCGTATTCCAGATCTGCCGGCCAAAGCTCACTGTCTCGCAACTTGAGCAGGCTTTCGTAGATCCGTTTGGAAAGTTCGGCGGCAGCCTTGCGGGTAAAGGTCAAACCAAGGATTTGCTCGGGCCGGCAGACGC
>CAZLWT010000006.1:0-6489 GCA_964563325.1 uncultured Rhodoluna sp.
ACAACCGGCCTGTCACAAGCCCAGGAGTAGAGCAGATGTCAGACAGCAAGGGCAACAAAATAACCAATGGTTTTCAGCTCGGGCTGCTTGGCGGTCTAGGAGTGCTAACCGCGCTTCTGCTCGGAAACGCGATTGTCAGTATCGCGAGCATTCTCACCTACGTCTTTGCGGCAATCTTCATAGCCTTGGGCTTAGAGCCCATAGTTGCACTGCTAATCAAAAAGGGTGTCAAACGATTTTGGGCCATCCCAATCGTAGTGGTGACCCTGCTAGCACTTTTGGGTGGCCTAGTTGCCGCTCTTGCACCGACTCTGGTTGAGCAAACCGCGCACTTGATCAAGGTGGCACCACAGTTGCTGCAAGAGCTCTCGGGCAGCAGTTGGTTGAAAACGATGGATGCTTCGTTTAACGGCGCAATCACATCGGCAATAGATTCGGCGACCTCGTTCGTAAGCAACTCGAGCAACTGGCCAAAACTCCTCGGTGGAGTGGTTCAGGTCGGAATCTCGCTTTTCAACGCCTTCACCGGTGGTTTCACAATCATCATTTTGAGTCTCTACTTCATGGCCTCAATGAACTCGTTTCAGAAATTTGTCTACTCGATGATTCCGGCATCTCGCCGCGACAAGTTCATTGACATCTTCGAGCAGATATCTCACTCCATCGGAAGATATGTGATGGGTCAGATTAGCATCGCTTTTCTGAACGCCGGTTTCGGTTTTATTTTCATGTCGATTGCGGGCGTTCCGTACGCTATCGTCTTGGCAACGGTTGGCTTCGTGTTGGCCCTTATCCCACTTGTGGGAAGCGTGTCGGGCATGATTCTGAACGTTTTAGTGGCCCTCACGGTTTCGCCAACCTTGGCCATCATTACCTTGGTGTACTACCTGATTTACACTCAGACCGAGGCTTACGTGATCACCCCACGAATCATGAAAAAGGCCGTGGCGGTTCCTGGAGCCGTGGTGGTCGTGGCCGCACTTATCGGTGGAACCCTGTTGGGCATTCTTGGCGCACTGGTTGCCATTCCTGCCGCCGCATCCGTCATCCTGATCATTCGACAGGTTTGGATTCCACGTCAGATGCAACGCTAGCGAAACTTGGCTCTTTCTAGTCGGCGCTAGGCGGTGTTCCACACCTCGGGAAGTGGATAGCAACTCGGGTTAACCACGCGAACTATTTCGTCGAGCACGCGCTTGGTAGCGGACTCGCCCACCCAAAGATGTTTTGCCCCTTCGACGGCCACAATTTCGGCTTGCGGAACCACAGCAAAGCGTTGCACCGCGGCCTCAGGGGTCAAGTAATCATCGTGCTCTGGCACAATCGCAACCAAGCGCTTGCCGCTGTCTTGCCACTTGGCCAGCTCGGCGTCACTGGTCCTATGAAGCGGTGGAGAAAGTAAAATCGCGCCAAGGACAGGTTTGTCGGAGCCGTATTTCAGCGCCAACTCGGTGCCGAAGGACCATCCAACGAGCCAAAGGTTCTCCAGCTGCTGCCCCTGAGCGAATCGGATCGCTGCCTCCAGGTCTAACTTTTCGGCATTACCGTGATCAAAAACTCCCTCGCTGGTACCCTGGCTAGAGCCTCCGGTCCCCCGCGTGTTGAATCGTAAAACGGCGATTCCTGCCAGAGCCGGCAATCGATTGGCAGCCTTCCTAAGCACATGCGAGTCCATAAAGCCACCGTGCGTCGGAAGCGGGTGAAAAGTTATCAGCGTTGCAACCGGTTTGCTGCCCACGGGCAATGCAAGTTCGCCAACCAGTCTGAGGCCGTCCTCGGTCTGGAACTCGATGTCTTTACGGATTGCGGGCAATACCGTGGCCGAACGGATTTCAATCACTTCGCTCACAACAGAGGTCCTTGAAATGAGACCCAACAGGCATTATGAAAATGGCGGCGAGTTGTCACTCCGCGAACCGCATCCCAAGCTACCGAATGCACAAGGCCCTTGTGAATCAAGATATTGCAGTGGGGGCAGAGCCACGTCTTTCCATCCTCGGCCGAGCCTCCGTTGGAACTCTGAACCGTGTATTCAACGCCACGCCGGATTTCGCTGCGTTTGCCCCCGGTCCGAATCAGGTCAAGCCGCAGTTCCTCGGGAACCTCGCTAGCTCTTTTTGAGCCACGAGGTCGATTGCTTCGTGCCACTCAATACCAGCCCACTTGATTGGAGTGGACTAGCGCATTACAGGCCGTCGAATACCGATTTGCGATGTACTTCACGCCCCAACGGATTTGGGTTTCCGGGTTGCTCTGCCAATCTGAGCCTTCGGACGCCATCTTGCGCCCCGGTAGCGCCTGGGGAATGCCATAAGCGCCCGAGGCATCGTTGCTGGCCAATGTTCGCCAGTTTGATTCCCGCTCCCAAAGTGCTACCAGGCAGGAATATTCCGTCTGATCCCAGTTGAATTGCGAGATAAAACCTCTTGCATAGGCTTTGGATGAACCAGACTCTGGAATCGCGGCTTCCTCTACGAATAGTCCAGCCGCCGCTTGGCCAGAGACGATTTTAAAACCGCCTCTTGAAAAATCAAGATGGGCGTAGTTCGAAACTTTGAATACTACGTTGCTCGAACTTCCCGCCTCATAAAAGGCTTGGGCCGACGCACGCTCGATACTTCCAGAGTAGGGGTCAACAATCGACACTAAGACGAGTGCAAAAGCAAACGAGAATGCGTAGACCAGGCGCACTTGAGAACTGGCCAGCTGAGGAAATTTTGGTTGGGGTAGGTGAAAAAAAGTGAAGATCGAAGCCACCAAGACCCCAACCGTGGCCGATATTTTTTTAGCCGGAGACAGACCATAGGCCGCGTGCTTTCCCAAATCTCACCTCGTCTCATGTGCCATCAAACCAAGAGACAAGTCTAATCGAGCTCAAGTGCGATTGCCAGAGATTCCAGAATCGTCAATTTGACGCTCAACTTGCTAGTTGGCCTCGATTTGCAGCAGTTCCACGACGCTGTCGATGAAAGCGTCGACCTGGCTTTCCGAATAGCCTCCCCGTTTACCGCGGAATGATGCGCGACGAACGCTGTCGAGAGCAAGTGATTGGCCGGCCGAAATGTGACGGTTAACCCGCTCGACCAACGTATCAACCTGCTTTCGCGAATAACCTCGTAGCAGCAGCCCTGCCGAATCAAAGCGTTTTCCCTTGGGTCGATCACAGCGACCCCAAACCAAGTCGCTCAGACGAAACCGATAGGCCTTGAAGTCTTGTTCGCCCAGTGACTGCTGAAGTTCTTTCACTTCGCGCTCGGCAAAGCTGTCTTCGAGGCGATCCAAAGCGGAATCTACCGCAGAAATGGAATAGCCGCCCTTGGTCAAATCAAACTCGGTTGATCGCAACTCTTTCGAGGTGACCAACTTGTTACTGGCATCGGTGAACTGCAGCCGGGCTTTGGCAACTAGTTCATCCACCTGCACGCTGTCGTAGCCAAAATCATTACTATTTGCTCTGGGGAAGGTATTACTCACGAGACCATTCTGCCAAGAAGTAGCTCTTGGCGCACTTTTAGAAGAAAATTACCGAGACCAGGTAGGTTACGAGGGTGGCTGGAAGTATAGAGTCGAGCCGATCCATGATGCCCCCGTGCCCAGGAAGAATACTGCTCATATCCTTCACTCCAAGATCGCGCTTTATGAGCGATTCGGCCAGATCACCGAAAACGGCGGCAAGCAGAATAATCGCCGCCAGAATAAGACCAATGCCCCAGGCTGGTAAGAACCTGGCATCCCCAATCAGCCAAATCGTCAACACCAATGATGTTGCTACACCGGCGACGATGGATGCGATCAGCCCCTCAAGCGACTTCTTAGGGCTGACTCCAGGCGCGATGCGCAGCCTTCCAAGTCGCCTTCCAACCAGGTAACCCATGGTGTCGATCATAGAAACGGTGACTACGTAAGTCAGCACCCAGTACTGTCCGTCGGGTTTCCTTAGGAGCAACATTCCAAAAGATGTCATCAGTGGAACATAAATCACAATGAAGGCAGAAGCGGCGAAATCCAAAATGGCCTTGGCAAAACCACGGCGCGACTTTTTGGCTTCAAAGGCCAGGTGAATCAAGCGCCACACAATTAGCAGGGCAACCAGCGAAAAAGCCGTCAGCCACTGACCATAGGGCCCGTAAACAAATGAAATCGGCATAATCGCGAGCGACCCGATGATTAACGGCAGCCTGGGAATGTACCAGCCCTTCAGCCTAAGAGCGCCGGAAAGTTCCCAGGCTCCAGCGGCTGCGGCTGCTGCCGAAAGCAGCACGAAAACCTCTTTGAAAATCAGAACGCTTAGCAGGAAGGCGGCCCCGAGAATGAAACCGACACCGACTGATTTTGAGAGGCTGCGGCCACCCGCCGCCTCGACTTTGGTGGTCAAACTAAACCTCGAGAAGTTCGGTTTCTTTGCGCTTTAACACGTCATCGATTGAATCGATGTGAGTCTTAGTCACAACTTCGAGCTCCTTCTCGGCTCGGGCCAGATCATCGTCCCCTGCCAAACCATCCTTTTTCAAGGCGTCAAGCTCATCCTTGGCTTTCCTTCGGATGTTTCGCACTGAAACTCGATGATCTTCGGCCTTGGTGCGAACCAGCTTGACGTATTCCCGACGACGCTCCTCGGTAAGGTCAGGAAGGCTAACGCGAACTAGGTTTCCATCGTTTGTCGGGCTGGCGCCAAGATTCGGCATGTTGCGAATGGCTTCCTCTATGGCCTTCAGAGCGCTCTTGTCGTAGGGGGTGACGACTATGGTGCGAGCCTCGGGGTTTTGCAGAGCACCAAGTTGCCCGAGTGGCGTCGGAGTTCCGTAGTAATCAACCATAAGTTTCTGGAAAAGCTGTGGGTTAGCCCGTCCGCTACGCACGGTGCTGAAGTCCTCTTTGGCGGCCTCGATGGCTTTACCCATCTTCTCGGTCGCGGTCGCCAAGATTGCTGCAATCATTATTTCTCCTGTTGTTCTGAAACTGCTAAAAAATGTTTGTCTAGGCGGTAACCAGAGTACCGATTTGTGCGCCTTGAATCGCACTGCTCACGTTATTGCCGACCATGCCGAAAACGCGCATTGGCATTCCATTGTCCATGCACAGGCTAAAAGCCGTGGCGTCAACGACCTTGAGGCCGCGTACGAGCGCATCCTGGTATGTGATTTGGTCGATCTTTACGGCCAATGGGTCTTTCTTAGGGTCAGCGGTGTAGACACCGTCGACACCATTTTTGGCCACGAGCACCTCGTCCGCTTTAATCTCGAGCGCCCGCTGAGCAGCCACGGTATCCGTTGAAAAGTAGGGCAAACCAGCGCCAGCACCGAAAATAACAACTCGGCCCTTCTCAAGATGCCGGATGGCGCGAAGCGGAATGTAAGGCTCCGTCACCTGTGACATCGTGATGGCCGACTGGACGCGAACACTAACTCCCGCCTGCTCTAGGAAATCCTGAAGCGCTAGGGCATTCATAACCGTGCCCAACATTCCCATGTAGTCGGCTCGACTGCGGTCCATGCCACGAGAAGACAACTCGGCCCCGCGGAAGAAATTTCCACCGCCAACCACAATTGCAACCTCGGCGTGCTTGGCGCCCTCTGCGATTTCCCTGGCAATGTCCCCAACGATATCGGGGTTAACTCCTAAGGTTCCACCGCCAAAAGCCTCGCCGGAAAGCTTCAACAACACACGACGCTTGACCTGTGGCACGTTTTCCTCCAGATGTTTTTGATTCGCTATTTCTATCCTAGATGGGACAGAAAAAAAGGCTCGGCCAAGAGGCCGAGCCTTCCTTTAATATTTCTTAGGCGCCAACGCGGAATCGAACAAATGCCGAAACCTTGGTGCCGCTGTTTTCAAGAACCTTGCCGACCGACAACTTGTTGTCTTTCGCAAAGTCCTGCTCAAGCAAAACGTTTTCCTTGAAGAATCCGTTCACACGGCCTTCAATGATTTTTGACATTGCGGCTTCTGGCTTACCTTCATTGCGAGCGGTTTCCTCGGCAATGCGACGTTCGGTTTCAACGGTCTCAGCGGCCACTTCTTCACGAGTCAAAACACTCGGTGAGAACGCAGCGATGTGCACAGCTACATCGTGAGCGGTTTCTGCATCGCCAGCTGAGTAAGCAACCAAGACACCAACCTGTGGTGGAAGGTCTTTGCTGGTGCGGTGTAGATAGGCATCAACTGCCGCATCCTTCACGACTGCAATACGGCGCAATTCGACTTTTTCACCCATGATTGCGGCTTCGTCGTTGATTACGTCGGCAACGGTCTTACCATCCAAAGGCGCAGCAAGTGCGCTTTCGGTGGTTTCGGCTGCGGCTGCAACGACTGCATCGGCAATCTTGTTGGCAAGTGCGATGAACTTGTCGGCCTTGGCCACGAAGTCGGTCTCGCAAGCAAGCTCGATCATCGTTCCAGTGCCACCCTCAACGCGTGCCACTACCAAACCATTGCTGGTCGAACGGCCTTCGCGCTTGGTTACACCCTTGAGACCCTTGAGACGAAGCA
>CAZLWT010000006.1:6499-18012 GCA_964563325.1 uncultured Rhodoluna sp.
CCTCGATAGCCTTATCGACGTTGCCTTCGGCCTCGTCAAGGGCGTTCTTGCAGTCCATCATTCCGGCGCCGCTGCGCTCGCGCAGGGCCTTTACATCGGCGGCTGTGTAGTTAGCCATATTTACTTTGCTTCCTCTTCAACAACTGCAGAAGCAACGACTTCGGCAACTGGGGTTTCGACTACTGGGGCGGCTTCGACAACTGGTGCCTCGGCGATAACTTCAGCAACTGGTGCCTCGGCTACGACTTCTGCGACGGCTTCGACGACAGGAGCTTCGGCTGCTGCGGCTGACTTAGCTTCGGCTTCAACGGTTCCCTGCTCAAGCAGTTCGCGTTCCCATTCCGCTAGTGGTTCGGCAGCTTCTTCTGGCTTCGCGTGGCGCTGAATTAGGCCTTCGGCGACTGCATCGGCAATGACTCGGGTTAGCAAGCCAACCGAGCGAATGGCGTCATCGTTTCCTGGAATTCCGATGGTTACATCGTCAGGGTCACAGTTAGTGTCGAGGATTGCAATAACTGGAATTCCCAGCTTCTTTGCCTCGGTGATTGCCAAGTGCTCTTTGTTGGTGTCGACAACCCAAAGTGCCGATGGAGTCTTGGTGACGTTGCGGATACCGCCCAGAGTCTTCTCTAGCTTGTCCTTCTCGCGACGCAAGATCAAAAGCTCTTTCTTGGTCAAACCACTCTTTGCGGTGTCGTTGAAGTCCATGACTTCAAGTTCCTTTAGACGGGTCAGACGCTTGTTTACAGTCTGGAAGTTGGTCAAAAGACCACCCAACCAACGCTGGTTGATGTATGGCTGGCCAACGCGAAGAGCCTGCTCGGCGATTGATTCCTGAGCCTGCTTCTTGGTACCAACGAACATGATGGTTCCACCGTGGGCAACGGTTTCTTTGACAAAGTCATATGCCTTGTCGATGTGGGTCAAAGACTTTTGAAGGTCGATGATGTAAATGCCCGAGCGGTCGGTCAGGATGAATCGACGCATCTTCGGGTTCCAACGACGGGTCTGGTGCCCGAAGTGAACGCCGCTGTCTAGCAGCTGGCGGATGGTTACAACTGCCATGGCAGTTCTCCTTTTTTGGCGCACGAAGCGCCTCTCAGTTAACTGTTTCGGGCGGACGCCTAAAACACCTGGTGTCGGATCTGCCCCGCTGCGGAAAACCGCAGACTGGATGGGGCATAAATCTGATTCGACACGCGAAGTCGGCGCAAAGAAAAACCAAAGAAATCTAAGGATTTTAGCAGTGCACCGCTACCTTGAATCATACCAGTGGATTAGCGAGTTATCCACCGTTAGCCGAAGCGCGCGCCGAACCAAGCCCCGGGTGTCTCAGGCTTGGATCATGGACCCCAAACACCTCATAAGACTCAACTACCTGCGCGGCCTTGCCTTCGTCCTGGTTGCCATCGCCTGGCTAAATCAAGTTCCAGCTACGGCTCGCGCCGAGGCAACCAGCGAAGCCGCATGGTCGCTGCCGCTGAAACCTTATCCAAAGCTGATAAATACCTATCGGCAAGCCAACAGCGACTACTCCTCCGGTCACCGCGGCGTGGATTACCTAGTGTCACTTGGTCAGGAGGTGCTGTCACCGGCAACCGGAACGGTGCACTTTGCCGGGAAAGTGGTCAACCGAAGGCTGATTTCGATTTTGGCCGAGGGTGAAGATGCCTACCTGTTTGAGGTCGAACCGGTTTGCAGTGACTTCTCTGAGGGTCAGGCGGTGAAGGCCGGTCAGGTCATTGGATTGGTCTGCGAGCCAGATGCCAGCTATTTGCAGCACTGCCAAGCGATGCGATGCTTACATTTCTCGTTACGTCGAAATGGCACTTACCTTTCCCCGCTCGTTCCAATTGGCTTGCTGCAACCTAGTCGGCTGCTGCCCTGGTCTTAGCTAACGCTAGGCCCTCGGGTGGGCATTTTTATAGCCCGACTTTAGACGCTCAACACTCACCTGGGTGTATATCTGGGTGGTTCCAAGGCTGGCATGCCCAAGCAACTCCTGAACCGCTCTGAGGTCAGCGCCACCGTCAAGCAGGTGAGTTGCCGCGGTGTGTCGAAACGCATGCGGTCCGGTGCTGCCACTCGGGGTGTCGTTCAAAAGTTGCGCGACGAGTGCATAGACCGATCGAACTCCAAGACGCGCTCCCCGCCTATTCAGCAGAAGCGCCGCCGGGCTTTCAGGCTTCGAGAGGTTTGGGCGCCCAACCGTTATCCATCGTTCATAGGCATCACGAGCCGGTTGACCATAGGGAATCATGCGCTCCTTGGAGCCCTTTCCCATGACCTTGACTATCGATCGTGACTGATCAAGGTCGCCTAGGTTCAACCCGACCAACTCGCTCACCCGCATTCCAGTTGCGTATAAAAGCTCAACTATGAACAAATCCCGAATCATGATTGGGTCATTCGACTCGGCAGCCGTGGCCAAGTTATCAAAGATGGACTTTAGGCTCTCGTGAGAAATAATTTTTGGCAACGGGCGCGCTGCCTTCGGAGACCTGAGTCGCAATCCAAAATCCTGGGACGTGAGTCCGTTTCGAAATAACCATGCGGTAAATGCTCGAACGCTTGCACCCTTGCGCGCAATGCTGCTCTTAGCAAGGCCCTTTTGGCTTAACTGCCAAAGCCAATCGCGCAACAGTTCGAGTTGAATTTCTTCAACGAGCAAGACCTGTTGACCTTGTAAAAACGCGACTAGGTCACGAATGTCGGAATCATAGGACCGAAGGGTATTCGCCGAGAAACCCCGAACCTCTGCGAGGTGTCTGGCGAAGTCGCTTCCCGCCTCATCAATATGCTTGCTCACAACTATGAGCGTAGTTTGCCCTCCCGAAATCTGGTCAATTGGCCTTTCGCATTGCGAAAACTTCAGCGGAAAGGTCAACGGAAAGCGGTTTATCGCTTGAGGTGTCTGATTCAGAGAACACCAAGTTGGAAACCATGATCAGTCTCGTTCCAGTTCGTAGTTTTTCAAGATACGCCGAAATAGCGTTTAGCTTTCCGGTTAGTGAAAGTGACAACTCAGACACGAAAAGGTCACCCTGAGGAACCGAAGCGAGGGCCTGAAGGTACGCCGGGTCTGCGCTAATGGCTGCCGGAGCCACGAAAACCTGCGCGGGTGAAATCTTTAGGTCCGAAACGGACACTCCGGTTTCGCTCTGTATCTGGTCTAGCTGCTCTAGAAAAGAGACGACGTTTAGTTCGCTTGGAATTAGGAGCTTCAATTTGTCGACCGAGGCAACCAAATCATCGCGATGGATAGCCGTGGTCTTGAGTTGCTGCAACAGTAAAGACTGGGCTTGATTCTCTTGAATGACCTGTTGTTTGCTTTGGTCCACATTTTGAATTTCGAGGGCGCCGGGAATAACGCCGAACACCGCGGTCAGGGCGAGTAAAACTAAAATCCCAAGACCCCCACCGACAAACCAAAGATACAACCAAGTTTTGATGTGGGCAATAGTCTCGAGTGCTTTCGCCAAGGAAGCGCGAGGTTTGAGGCAGGATCGAAAGTTGGGCCCTGACAGTTAGTGAGCCTTTTTTGGCTTGCGCCAGCGAATGCCCTCTGACTCGATGAGGTCTAGCAACTGAAGCGACCCGATGCTCATAATCGTCTCGGATGAGGTCAAACCAGCCCGCTTAGAGATTTCCTCTATTTCGATGGTATCGAAGGAAATTGCATCTAGCACCCTAAGCTCGAGTGGCCCGAGTTCTTTGACTGCCAACCCTTCGGTTGGTGACCAATCACCCAATAGCTCCAAGATATCCTTTACTCCGGTTATCAACTGGGCCTTGTTGTCTCGGATGAGGCGATGGCAACCCTGAGAACTTTGGGACATGATTGACCCCGGAATTGCACCAACTTCACGTTGCAATTCAAGGGCGTGATTGACGGTATTCATTGATCCAGACCTCCAGCCGGCTTCCACCACCACAGTTGCGTCGGCTAGGGCCGCGATTAGTCGATTGCGTTGCAAGAAACGCCAGCGGGTGGGTGCCGTCCCCGGCGCTGCCTCACTTATGACCGCCCCAGTTTTAATTATCTCTTGTAGCAGTTGACTGTTTCCAGACGGATATAGTCGATCCAAGCCACCAGCCATCACAGCCACCGTGTTGCCCTCAGAAAGCAATGCGGCACGATGTGCCGCACCGTCAATGCCATACGCGCCACCGCTAATGATCGTGACATCACGCTTCACGAGGTCATAAACGATGTCGTGGGTCACTTCTTGCCCATAGCTAGTTGAGGCCCTAGATCCCACGATTGACACTGCCCGCTCAAAGTCCAATGCCTCGGCTGAGCCTCTGAGCCAAAGGACACGAGGCGCACTCCACCCCAAATCGTTAACCCGACTGGGCCAATACCGAGATTCCGAGTTCAAAATGTGGCCACCGATGCGGCCCTGAATGAGAAGTGCGTGCAGGATGTCGACCTGAACTAAACGAGCACTCCAGCGTTCGATACCCTCGCCAAGCGTCTTGACTAACTTGGGAAATCTGGCACTCGCCGCCTCTAAATAGCCGGCCTCAGAAAGTCGTGATGCCAAGGTTGTTGGCTCAACTTGAGTTAGCAGCAGTCTGAGGCACTCCCGACTGGTTAACGCTTCAATCAACATGCCAGCCAGGGCATCCCCGGGTTCACAGAGGTAACTCCAAGCTGAATCGCAAAACGCCGTGAACATTGCTTCCGAGTCGCAGTCTTGAATCATTAAAGGCCGCATGATCGCCTCTATTTCGCGCGCATTTATATTCCACAGTTGCCCCTTCGTAGTCACGAGTCAGCCAACCCGAGTTCGGAACCGCGAAGAAACATGGCGAAACCAATTGAATCGCTGGAGATAGTTGATTGTCCATCGAAATCGGCTTTGGTCCAAGCCAGTCTTAGAACTCGGTCATAACCTCTCATACTGATGCGCCCCCGGTCGAGTGCCACATCCAATTGACGAGTTATCTTAGGCGCCGGCTTCAACCGGTGCCGAAGGAAGTGCCCTGGAACCTGGGCATTAAGAGTCCAGGGTGTATTTGCTAGGCGCTCCGAAGCGGCCAATCGGGCTTGGGTGACACGGTCGCGAACTTGGGCTGAAGTCTCAGCGACCGGCCGGTCGGAAACCGAAAGAAACGCCTTTTGAATCGAAGTGACCGCATGAATCCTTAGGTTTATGTCGATGCGATCGAGCAACGGGCCAGAGAGTTTTGCCGAATACCGATTTCTCGCCTGGGGCGAACACAGGCATTGGGCTTTTGGGCTCATGGAAAGCCCACAGGGACAAGGGTTCGCGGCAATCACCAACTGGAAATGGCTGGGGAATCTTGCGGTGCCAGCCGAACGATGGATTAGCACCTCACCTGATTCGAGTGGTTGCCGAAGCGCTTCAAGTGCTGGAAGTTGAAATTCGGGGGCCTCGTCTAGAAAGAGAATGCCGTGATTCGCCAGCGAAATTGCGCCGGGCCGTGGCATGCCCGTTCCTCCCCCAACCAGGGAGACCATTGATGATGAATGGTGCGGTGCCTCAAAGGGTGGTCGAACGAAAAGATTGCACGAGAGGCCGACATCGAGACCGCGACCTGCAATCGAATGAATTGCTGTGGTTTCGAGCGACTGTTCCAAAGTTAGGTCGGGAAGCAAACTGGGAAGCCGCTCTGCCAACATCGTCTTTCCCGCGCCGGGAGGACCAATCATGGATAGGTGATGTCCGCCTGCGGCGGCAATGGTTAGGGCTTGGACCGCGCTCTTTTGACCGAGCACATCGCTTATGTCGAGTTGGTCATGGGACGACACCGCTGGGTCTGTGGGCTCCGGTGTTTCAACATCGGTGACCCTAGCAAAATTCTCAACAGCAGCCCCGTGCATCACCGCCACCTGATTCAAATGCGAGGCACCAACTATCTCGAGACCAGAAACCAACTTGGCCTCGGCCAGGTTCGAGAGGGGCACGACAACACGATCCTTTCCAGCATTGCGACAGGCAAGAACCGCAGGCAAGATGCCTCTAACCGCGCGGATGGAACCATCAAGACCCAACTCGCCGATGTGCACCCATTGCGCTGCGAGTTCTGGGTTCACCGAACCGTCGGCGGCAAGCAAAGTGATCGCGATAGCCAAATCAAAGCTCGAACCGAACTTGGGAATCGAGGCTGGCGAAAGGTTTATCGTGATGCGGCGCGGCGGTAAGCGGAGTCCACTGTTTTGAACTGCCGCCCGCACTCTAGAGCTGGCTTCGCTCAGTGAGGCATCTGGCAGACCAACAAGAATGAAGGCCGGTAAGTTGCTCGAGATGTCAGCTTCAACTTCGATAATATTTCCAGCCAAACCAAGCAGGCTGACGGCAAATCCTCTGGCCAGCGCCACTAGGACACCTGCTTGAGGTGTTCAAAACTAACCCGCCCACCGCGAACGACCACGGCCAAGGCATCAAGGCGCACCATCACGCTCGACACTCCGCGAACTTGACACCACTCGGCAACTAGCCGTCGCATGCGGGCAAGTTTGACGCCAGTAATCGCCTCGAGCGGATGACCGAACTCGTTAGAACTTCGGGTCTTCACCTCGATGAAAACCAAACGCTCGCCATCACGTGCAATCAGGTCGATTTCGCCCTGTTTGCCGCGCCAGTTGCGCTCGATGATCTGGTATCCGAGAGAAATTAGGTAGTTGAGGGCTCGGTCTTCACCATATCTTCCGAGCCATTGGTTAGCAGATTCCATCTGCCTAGCATTGCGGCGCGCGGCGTGACGAAAACTTCAGATTCGCTAGGTGTGGATTAAAGCCCTAAAAATCGAACCACAGAAACTACTCGCCTACAGCGAGCTCTCTGGGAATTTCGAATGCCTTGCCGGAAAGTTCTTCGACATTTACATCTTTGAAGGTGAGGACCCGAACCGACTTTACGAAACGATCGGTGCGATAGATGTCCCAAACCCAGACATCGCTCATGTTGAGCTCAAAATAGAAGTCCGTTGAGGTGTCCATGCGCTTCAGCTCGACCTCATTAGCCAAGTAAACACGACGCTCGGTTTCAACCACGAACTTGAAGGTCGCAACGACATCCCGATATTCCTTATAGAGTGCCAATTCGGCTTCTCTATCGAACTCTTCTATCTCGTTGTCTTCCATGAGACAAGTCTAAGCGCGTGCCAACAAAAGTAACCGGGTTGATTTGGATAAAGGGGCTGCTACGAGAGAATTTTGGTTAGCCATGTGACGCGATGCTCGGGGCAAGGTCCTTGCTCGCGAACCGCGACTATGTGCGAGGCGGCCGCATAACCCTTATGCCCAGCGAAGCCAAAATGCGGGTAAAGTTCCCCGAGATTAACCATCAACGCGTCTCGGTCGACCTTGGCAAAAATCGATGCGGCGGCCACTGACACGCAGTCTCGATCAGCTTTCGTTCTGCTAATGACTGGAAGTCCACCCGCCTTACCTTGCAGCCAGTTATGGGAGCCATCCAAGATTATGGTTGCCCCATCCCTCGCAATTTCAGCCCTCAGAGTTGGACTGTCAAGCAGACGCTCAATCGCCCTCGAGGCTGCGGTGGCCAGGGCGTGCACAATTCCGAATTCATCAATTTCTCTTGTCGAAGAGTAACCCACGGCAAAAGCGGACACCCAGTCGGTCAGCGTCGGAACTAGCTCCTCACGCACTTTGGCCGAGACAAGTTTTGAATCGCGAAGCCGGCTTGGCCAGGGTTCCAAAAATCGAGCAGATTGCGAGTCGAGAAGAGTAACGCCAACGCCAACTGGGCCGGCTATCGCACCGCGCCCAACTTCGTCTACGCCGAGAACAAATCTGGACCCGGCATCGACGACTTGCTGCTCAACGCTAAGGTTTGGGAACGTTGGCAAAGACATCTGGATAGTTGTCTAGCCACTTGAATCGGGTAAACGGCCAGGAAAGCAAGAAGGCTCGGCCCGCAACAAATTCTTTCGCGACGAAGCCCTTGCTTGGAAGGTCTTGGTGAAAGCGGGAATCCCATGAGTTAGATCTATTGTCGCCCATGACCCAATAGGAGTCTTTGGGGACCGTCACGTCGAATTTCAGTGAGGAAGGCTCTGAACCAGTCTTGATATACGGTTCGGTGATCGAGGTGCCATTGATCTGCAACTTGCCACTGGCATCGCAACAGACAACGTGGTCACCAGGAAGTCCGATTACTCGCTTCACCAGATGCTGTGCGCTATCCGGTGCGGTAATACCGAAGGCCGAGAGGATCCAGTCGGTCACCTGAGTCCAAGTGTCAAGTTTTGGAGTCGGGACATCGTTGAGCCAGAGCCCTGGATCGCGAAAAACGACCACATCGCCGTGCTCAAGAGGAACCATGTTGGGAACCAACTCATTGACGATGATGCGGTCGTTGATTAGAAGCGTGTTCTCCATCGACCCTGAAGGTATGTAGAAGGACCGAAGTAGAAAAGTTTTGATCAGAAGTGAAAGTACGAGAGCCGAAACCACGACCACAAGCAAATCCATGACAAAGGCCACGAATGGGTTTCTCTTGAAACGACCCCAACCGGCTCGCCTTGACGGCAAGTCGGTGGAGTCGATTTCAGAAGTCATGTAGTGCTCTCGTGTTCGTTCGTCCTGGAAGGGTTAGACGTTGTCGCGCTTTTCGCGAATCTTCGCCTTCTTGCCACGCAGGTCGCGAAGGAAGTAGAGCTTGGCACGGCGAACGGCACCGCGAGAAACAACCTCAATGTGATCGATGACCGGGGTGTGAACCGGGAAGGTACGCTCTACGCCAACCTGGAAAGAGACCTTACGAACGGTGAAGGTTTCGCGAACGCCTTCGCCTGAGCGGCGAATGACGATGCCCTGGAAAACCTGGATACGCTTTCTGCTGCCCTCGATGATGTTTACGTGAACCTTTAGAGTGTCACCAGCGCGGAAGGCTGGGATGTCTGAACGCAGGGATGCTGCGTCTACGGCGTCTAAAATATGCATTTGATTTGATTCGCTCTCTGTGTCTGCACGCAGGTCATCAACGGGTTATTTGAAAGATTCTGTGAAACTGACCACGCTCCCCTGCGGCGGAGCTAACGGTGGCACAAGCCTCTAGTCTGCCACAGTTTTCAGGCTTCGGCAACGCGTGTGGCCTACCGAACACTAATCGAGCAGGTCTGGTCTGACTCTTTTGGTTCTTTCAATCTGCTGCTGCTTTCGCCACTGGGAGATTGCCGCATGGTTTCCGCTCAGTAAAACCTCTGGAACATCGAATCCGCGCCAAGACGGCGGTTTTGTGTAGCTTGGGTATTCGAGCAACCCATCCGAGTGAGACTCTTCAACAAGACTCTCGGCGTTGCCAATGACACCCGGTAGAAGTCGAACAATAGCCTCAATCATTGCTATGGCCGCAACTTCTCCACCGTTCAAGACATAATCACCGACACTAATCACTCGCACATTTGACTTGGATGCGGCGTAATCGACGACTCGCTGATCGATACCCTCGTATCGGCCGCAGGCAAAAATCAAATGCTTCTGGGAGGCTAGCTCTTGAGCGGTTTGTTGAGTGAAAACCTCACCTGCCGGCGAGGTAAAAATTATCGTGGCGTCACCCTGGGCGGGCAGAAGATTATCAAGGGCTTCGCCCCAGGGCTCTGGTTTCATCAGCATCCCGGCGCCACCGCCATAAGGGCTGTCGTCAACGGTTCGGTGTTTATCGTGCGTGTAATCACGAAGGTCATGGGCCTCGAAGGCAATCAAGTTTTTTGATTGGGCCTTACCGAGGAGAGAAATATCCAGAACCCGAAAATACTCGGGAAAAATGGAGATTGCGTCTATTCTCATGTCGGCTACTCAAAAACCTCGGGGGAAGAAGTCGAAGAGTCAGCTTGCACTGGTTCCGCGGTCTCATCCGGGGATTGTTCAGCCTCGTCGGAGTCTAAAATCTCTTCAAACAAGCCAAGCGGCGGAGTTACGGTTACCGTTCCTGCTTCTATGTCGACGATTGGAACGATGGCCGACACAAAAGGCACCAGAACCTCACCGGTTTCAGTTTTAACCGCAAGTAAATCTTGTGAAGGGAAGTGTTCAACTCGCTGGACAAGTCCAATCTGAACGCCGTCGCGCATCACCCTCAAGCCAACCAACTGGTGGTCGTACCAGGCATCTGGTTCTGCGGGGAGCGTTTCTAAATCAGACTCGACGAGCAGGATTGCCTTGATCAGGGTTTCTGCGGCTTCTCGGTCTTCAATGCCTTTGAGAAATATCACAGGCATTTGGTTGTACATGCGCATTTCGGTGACTTCGACGGTTTTGCCAAACCATGGCGATGTCTCAGGAACCTGAAGTTCTAGGATGGCGCCTGGAACGAATCGCTCGTTCGGGCTGTCGGTGTAAAGCTCGAGTTTAATTGCACCCTTAAGGCCGTGAGCCTTGACCAGGCGCCCAACTCGAAGCTTGGTGCTGCTAGAAATCGGTATCAACCACGTCTACACGCACCTTCTTGCCATCGGCAAGAGCGTTGACCAGGGTACGAAGTGCCTTTGCAGTGCGGCCAGTGCGCCCGATCACCCGACCCAGATCCTCTGGGTGCACATGAACTTCGAGAAGGTCTCCCCTTGAAGTTGAGCGTGCAGTCACGGTGGCATCCTCAGGATGATCGACGATGCCTTTGACTAGGTGTTCGAGCGCAGCGGCTAGCAATTCTATTAAGCCTGTTCTGCTTCAGTTGCAACTGCAGGAGCTGCTTCAACAACTGCTTCAACGACTGCTTCGGCTACAGGAGCCTCAACAGCGGCAGGAGCTTCTTCAACAACCGCAGGAGCTTCTTCAACGACTGCTTCGGCTACAGGAGCCTCAACAACGGCAGGAGCTTCTTCAACGACTGCAGCCTCTTCAACGACCTTGGCCACTGGAACCTCGGCCTTTGGACGAAGAACTGGCTTCTTGGCGCCATCAATTTCGAAGACTGGCTTTGGAGCCTTAACCTGAACAACGTTCTTGGCGTTCAAGTCACCCTTCGAGAACTGGTAGTCACCGGTGAGCTTCAAAAGGGCTTCTACCTGCTCGGTTGGCTGTGCGCCAACGCCTAGCCAGTAGCGTGCACGCTCTGAGTTAACCTCGATGAATGAAGGGTTCTCGGTCGGAATGTAACGACCAATTTCTTCGATGACACGACCGTCACGCTTGGTGCGTGAGTCGGCGACAACGATACGGTAGTGGGGCGCACGGACTTTGCCGAGGCGCTTTAGACGAATTTTTACAGCCACAATGCTCCTGATTTTTTTATTTGGCGCGAACGTTTCACCGTGAGCGTGGGGGCACACTCGATGAAGAAGCTCTATGGGTTTAGGTCAACACTTGTGTAGAGGGTCAAGTGGACTTCAACCGGTATAGTCTGCCAGTAAAGAGTTGTTTTCGCTATTTTGATAGGCCAAAAGCCGAACCTAATTCCGTTTCTGATTTCAAAACGGTTTCGTTGCCTAAGTCACGGGCGGTTTTCTCAGCAGCAGGTTTTACGGGGTTTCCTGATTTCGAAGTTGGCTTTTTCGCATTGGATTTGGCTTACTTCGAC
>CAZLWT010000007.1:0-16869 GCA_964563325.1 uncultured Rhodoluna sp.
TGGCCTCTTCGGCCCTTGCCGTCCAGCCAAAAACCTTGAGGCCCAAGGCATGCGCGTCGGCGACCAAGCCGCTGGGTTCACCAAACTGGGCGCTCGAGGTTTCCTCATCAACCGGCTCAAACAGCAGTGCCCACTCAACCGAAATTCCATCGAACTCGGCGGCCACTCGTTGCAGCATTTCGGCAGAAACCTGGGTCTCACCCGCCGGAAGCCGAACCCTCTCGGTCAAAAACACGTATTCGCCGATGCCGCCAAGAGTTTTCTTCAGCGCGCTGAGAACGGCAAAGTCGAAGGATTCGAAGATGAACTTAATGCCACGGGCCTGCCAGTCACTGCGTTCGAGTGCGGCCTTGACCATGGGCACCGGGTCGAGCTCGGCATCCAGTTCGGCAAAATGGTTGCCGTGCTTGACCTCGAGGATCAGGGTCTTGCCGGTTGCGACGGGGTCAGCCAAAAGCTCATCCAAAGTCGGGATTTTAAACTGGCCGTCAAACTTGGCGCTGCCGGGTCGTTGCTCGGTCATGCGCTCTCTGGCAAACAGGGTTTTGATTTCGGCAACCGTGAAATCGACGGTGAACCAGTCGGTCACCTTCCAACGGCCGTAAAGGGTTGTCTCGCGGTGGCGGTCGGCAAACTCTGGGTGCGAGGCCACATCGGTGTTATGCGAAAGCCAAGGGTCGTGGCTGACGATCAGCTGGCCGTCGCCGGTAGGCACCACGTCAAACTCAATGGCATCGGCGCCCTGCAAAAACGCGAGCTCAAAGGCCTCAATGGTGTTTTCCGGTCGGTAGCCGCAGGCACCCCGATGGCCAAAAACCAGCGGTCGAGTTGAGCCTGGAGACCGGCTATCCATCGCGCTTATTCCCACTCGATTGTGCCAGGTGGCTTAGAGGTGATGTCAAGAACAACTCGGTTCACTCCGGCAACCTCGTTGGTGATGCGGTTGGAGATTTTGGCGAGCAGGTCGTAGGGCAGGCGAGACCAATCGGCGGTCATGGCGTCTTCGGATGACACCGGGCGAAGCACGATTGGGTGACCGTAGGATCGGCCATCGCCTTGCACTCCAACCGAGCGAACATCGGCCAGCAGCACAACCGGGCACTGCCAGATTTCGCCGTCTAGGCCGGCCGCGCTCAGCTCGGCGCGCACGATGGCGTCTGCCTTGCGCAACAGGTCGAGGCGTTCCTTGGTGACCTCACCGATGATGCGAATGCCGAGGCCAGGGCCAGGGAAAGGCTGGCGCTGCACGATTTCGTGAGGCAAACCAAGCTCGGCTCCGATGGTGCGAACCTCGTCTTTGAAAAGGGTGCGAAGTGGCTCGACCAGCTCAAACTGCAGGTCATCAGGAAGGCCGCCAACGTTGTGGTGGCTCTTGATGCCGGCGGTCACGCCACCGCCAGATTCCACGACGTCAGGGTACAAGGTGCCCTGAACCAAAAACTTGATCGGGCGGTTATCGGCTGCGGCCTCGGCAATCAAAGCGGCCTGAGCCTCTTCGAAGGTGCGAATGAACTCGCGGCCAATGATCTTGCGCTTGGTTTCTGGGTCGGTGACGCCAGCCAGCGCGCTCAAGAACTTGTCCTCGACATGAACGGTGACCAGGCGAATGCCGGTGGCTGCAACGTAGTCGCGCTCAACCTGCTCGGCCTCGTCCTGGCGCAGCAAACCGTGGTTCACAAACACGCAAATCAGTTGGTCGCCAACCGCCTTGTGCACGAGGGCAGCGGCTACCGCCGAGTCGACGCCGCCGGAGAGGCCGCAAATCACACGGTCGGTGCCAACCTGGGCGCGAATCTTTTCGACCTGCTCGGCGATGACGTTGCCCGAGTTCCAGTCGGCGGTGATGCCGGCGGCGCGGTACAAGAAATTTTCTAGGATGTTCTGGCCGAAGGTTGAATGCTTAACCTCGGGGTGCCACTGCACGCCATAGATTTTGCGTTCGGAGTTCTCGAAGGCGGCAACCGGGGTGGTGGCTGTCGAAGCCAAAACTTCAAAGCCTTCCGGAGCCTGCATGACCTGGTCACCGTGGCTCATCCAAACGGTCTGGGTTTCCGGTTGCCCGGTCATGATTTCACCGGCTGCTGCGACGTGCATTTCGGTGGCACCGTATTCGCGCAAACCGGTCTTATCCACTCGTCCGCCGAGGGCATTGGCCAGGGTTTGGAAGCCATAGCAAATGCCAAGAATCGGCACGCCAAGTTCCAAAATCGCGGGGTCAAGCTGCGGCGACTGAGGCTCATAAACGCTCGCCGGGCCACCGCTCAAAATGATTGCCAACGGCTTTTTGGCCGCCACCTCGGCGGCGGTTATGTTGTGGTGCACGATCTCGCTGTAGACGCCAGCCTCGCGCACTCGACGCGCAATCAGCTGGGCGTACTGCGCCCCAAAATCAATGACTAAAACCGGTTGGTGACTAATTTGTTGCTCCCTTTGCCTCATTGGCAGGCTTGACCGAGTCAAACTTGGCAAGCTCTTGGTTGGCCACCCGGGTGAAGTGGCGTTCGGTGAAGAATGAAAGCAGCGGAACGACGCCGCCGGCCGCGATGGTCAGGAAACGACCAAAGTTCCAGCGCATCAGTGACCAAAGCCGGAAGTCGCCAAACAGGTAGGCAACGTAAAGCCAGCCGTGCACGATCAGCGAATAACGCGTGACGTCGATGCCATCGGTTGGCAGACCCTCTTTATCGCCGAGGGCGTTCACCGAAAAGTGCTCGAGGCTAATAAAACCGTTTGGCCCAAACAGCCAAACCTCGGCGTTCACGGTTAACCGCAAAACGTAAAGCACGGTGATTAGCAGCAGAAAAACGCCGGTTATATAAGAAGTCACTTTGAAATATTTGAGAACCGACCGAATGGTGGGAACCTGGGCTGAAACTGGGCCTAAAGTCATGCCTCTAGTTTAGCTTCGGCTTCTTCGCGAACCCTTGCGTCGGCAACTAAGCGCCACCACATGTAAACCGCAAATCCAGCAAACAGCGACCATTCGGCGCCGTAAAAAATGTTTAGCCAGTTGAGTTCGTTGCCACCGGTTGGCGCGCCAAGGGTCACCTGCTCCAAACCGGTCGCCACCTTGGCGTCAAGCAAAATCACGAATCCGGGCTCGGCATCGATTGGGCCGTTTGGCGCATAAAGGTTCAGCAGTTGAGCCGGTGCCACCGAACCCAAAAGGTAGCGCTTGCTGTGGTCGATGGCAACTGGTGGCTCAGCGGCTTCTAGCACCCCGCTTGCGGTGGTGAAACCTTGGTCGGCCGCGGCGGTCATGGTGCGCAAGCGAACGGTTTCTGCAACCGCAAGGTCTGGCGTGAAGCCAAGCACCACGGTCACACTTTTGCCGGCCGAGTTAACCGAGTTTGCGATCAACCAGCATCCATCGCGCCCATCGATTTGACGACGGTCTTTCACGATGTAGACATTGGCCCGATCGATTTTGAAGACGATGGATACCACCTTGCCGGCGGCACTTGCAGTGGCGCTCTGGCTCGGCGCTGGCTTGGACGCCGCAAAATCGCGGAAGGAACGCTCGATCTGCCATTGGCCAAGCAGGCCGCAAATCGCCGCAACCAGCAAAGCGATGAAGAGCCCACCGATCCACTTTGGTCGTCTGGCGACCTGAAACCAGGTTGGTTTACTGCGCATAGTACGGGGCGACAACCACTTCTACGCGCTGGAACTCCTTGAGGTCGGAATAACCGGTGGTTGCCATAGCGCGGCGCAGCGCACCCATCAGGTTGCTGCTGCCATCGGCGGCGTTTGAAGGGCCGAGCAGAATCTGTTCGAAATCAAACTTTGAGCCGACAGCCACTCTATGGCCACGTGGCAACTCCTCGTGGAAGGCCTCTTGACCCCAGTGCCAACCCTGACCCGGGGCATCGGTTGCCCGAGCCAAAACCGAACCGAGCATTACGGCGTCGGCACCGCAAGAAATTGCCTTGACAATGTCGCCCGAGGTTCCGAGGCCACCATCGGCAATGACGTGCACATAGCGGCCACCGGATTCGTCCATGTAGTCACGGCGAGCGCCGGCCACATCGGCAACGGCGGTTGCCATCGGCGCGTGAATGCCAAGCACCTTGCGAGTGGTCGAGGCGGCACCGCCACCAAAACCAACCAGCACGCCGGCGGCACCCGTGCGCATCAGGTGAAGGGCTGCCGTGTAGGTTGCGGCCCCGCCGACAATTACCGGCACATCGAGTTCATAAATGAACTGCTTCAGGTTCAAAGGTTCGGTTGACTTGGATACGTGTTCAGCCGAAACCGTGGTTCCGCGAATCACAAAGATATCGACCCCGGCCTTGATTACGGTTTCACTGAACTCGGCGGTGCGCTGCGGTGACAGGGCGCCGGCAACGGTCACACCAGAGGCGCGAATCTGCGCCAGGCGGTCGCGAATGAGTTCGGCCTTGACCGGCTCGCGATAAATCTCTTGCATGCGAGTGGTGGCTTTTTCAACCGGCAAACCGGCAATCTCGGTCAGGTACTTTTCTGGGTTCTCGTAGCGAGTCCAAAGACCCTCCAGGTCAAGAACTCCGAGGCCGCCCAGTTTTCCGATCTTGATCGCGGTCTCTGGAGAGACCACCGAATCCATCGGGGCTGCCAACACAGGAAGGGCAAAGTCGTAGGCGTCAATCTTCCAGGTGGTCGAGACGTCTTTCGGGTCGCGGGTGCGGCGCGAGGGAACGACGGCAATATCGTCGAAAGCCCAGCTGCGGTTGCCGCGTTTGCCGCGACCAATTTCGATTTCGGTCATTGCCTGTCGCTCCTAGCGGTTTCCGTAGTTGGGGGCCTCAATCACCATCTGCACATCGTGCGGGTGGCTCTCTTTTAGACCGGCGGCGGTGATGCGCACAAACTTGCCGCGCTTTTGTAGTTCGGTGATGTTTTCGGCGCCAACATAACCCATCGAGGCGCGAAGGCCACCGATTAACTGATGGGTCACCGAGGCAACGGTGCCGCGGTAAGGAACCCGACCCTCGATGCCTTCTGGAACCAACTTGTCCTCGCGCAAAACATCGTCTTGGAAGTAGCGGTCTTTTGAGTAGCTCTGAGCCTGACCACGAGACTGCATGGCACCCAGTGAGCCCATACCCCTATATGTTTTGAACTGCTTGCCACCAACGAAGGTGATCTCGCCCGGAGCTTCGTCGGTTCCGGCCAAAAGCGAGCCGAGCATTACGGCGTTTGCCCCGGCAACCAGAGCCTTGGCGATGTCACCCGAATACTGCAAACCACCATCGGCGATAACTGGAACACCGGCTGGCTTGGCGGCCAAAGACGCCTCATAGACCGCTGTGATTTGTGGCACGCCGACACCGGCAACCACACGCGTGGTGCAAATCGAACCTGGGCCAACCCCAACCTTGACGGCATCGGCGCCGGCGGCAACAAGGGCTGCTGCCCCCTCGCGAGTTGCCACGTTGCCACCGATGATGTCAACGTTTCTGGCGAACGGTTCAGCCTTTAGCTTGGCAATCATCTCGAGCACCATGCGGTTATGGCCGTGAGCGGTGTCGACCACCAAGATGTCCACGCCGGCGTCAACCAAAGCCATCGAGCGCTCCCAAGCATCGGCGCCAACGCCAACGGCTGCGGCAACCAAAAGACGGCCCGAGCTGTCTTTTGAGGCCAGCGGGTACTTCTCCGACTTGTCGAAATCCTTCACGGTGATCAAACCGCGAAGCTTGCCACTTTCATCAATCAGTGGCAATTTTTCGATGCGGTGCTGAGCAAAAATCGCGATTGCATCCTCGGTGCGAATGCCAACCTTTGCGGTGATAAGCGGCATCGGGGTCATTACGTCTTTCACCAGGGTGGTGGTGCGCTGCACGTCGAGCACAAAGCGCATGTCACGGTTGGTGACGATACCGACCAAAATGCCGTCTTCGTCGATGACCGGAAGACCCGAAACCCGATACTGCGAACAAAGGTCATCAACTTCTTGGATGGTCGAAAGCGGGGTGGTGGTCACCGGGTGGGTAATCATGCCCGCCTCGGAACGCTTCACCAAATCAACCTGCTGGGCTTGACGCTCAAGCGAAAGATTGCGGTGCAAAACCCCAATGCCACCCTGACGAGCCATTGCGATTGCCAAGCGCGCCTCGGTCACGGTATCCATCGCCGAAGAAAGCAGTGGAACATTTATTTCAATGCGCTTGGTCAGCTGAGTTTTGGTGACAACCCCGCTTGGCATGACGTCTGATTCGCCGGGCAAAAGCAGCACGTCATCGTAAGTGAGACCGACAAAGCCGAATGGATCTGATTGTGTCATTGAAGCCCTCGTTCGTGACGGGAAGAATAAGGCAATTCTACCGCTAAGGGTTGTTCGTAACTGATATGAAATAAACGCGGAGTAGGTTTAGGTGAGTTGCCTCGGCACTTGGCAATTTGCTCTAAAATCAGAAACACTCGACTGTGGCGCGAATTGGCGCCTTTAGGTAAACGGAGGTTGGCTTGATCCAACTATCTCAGGCAAGACGCTTTAGCTTGGCAACCGCCATTGGCGCGGTTTTCATGATGTTCGGAATCCTCTTCGGTTCATTGCCGGCGATGGGTGCAACCGAGGCTAAAACGGCCACGCCAGAACCAGCCCCCACCAACATCAGCCAGTTGCTGATCAAGGGCACCGTAAAAAACGAGGGCGTCGGCGTTGCCGGAGTCAAGTTTCACGTGACCGGAAACGGTGTTGACCTGACCGCAACCAGCGGCCCCGATGGCAAATGGCAACTTGAAATGAAGGCCAAGGGAGTTTATAAGGTCGAGATTTTGCTAGACAGCCTGCCAAAGGGTGTTGGCCTTCGCGATGCCAGCATGACCTCGCGCGATGCCAACCTGACCATCACCGACACCGCTGCGGTTCTTTTCCCGCTTGGAAAAGACACTCGAGTGGTGCAACCTATCGGTGACCAAATAATTATTCGAGTCTTCGCCGGTCTAAACCTTGGGCTTTTGCTTGCGGTTGCCGCCATCGGTATCTCGTTGATTTTCGGTACCACCGGGCTAAACAACTTTGCACACGGCGAAATGGTCACCTTTGGTGCCCTGTTCATGTACCTGTTCTATGCGGTGCTGCAGTGGCCGGTGGTTCTTGCCGCGGCGGTGACCGTTGCCCTTAGCGCGGTGTTTGGTTGGTCTCAGGATGCGGCCATTTGGCGGCCGCTTCGAAAGCGTCGCACCGGGCTAAACCAGATGATGATCGTATCCATCGGTTTTTCAATCGTGCTGCGCTACCTTTTGCTGTTGTTCTTCGGCGGCGAGACCAAAACCATCAACCCGACTTTTCAGAGCGTTCAGCTGGGTCCAATCTTGACCACCGTTAACTCGCTTAGTTCGATGGCAATCAGCGCGGTGGCCCTGGCCGGCGTGGCTCTCTTTTTGACCAGAACTCGAATCGGAAAGGCAACCCGGGCGGTTAGCGATAACGCTGCCTTGGCAGCCTCGACCGGAATCGATGTCGAACGCATCATCCGAATCGTCTGGGTCTTGGCTGGCGCCTTGACCGGTCTGGCCGGAATTCTCTATGGAATGCAGTTCCAAGGAAACTGGCTGATGGGCTTCTCGATCTTGCTTTTGCTCTTCGCATCGGTGACCCTGGGTGGCCTCGGCACCGCACTTGGTGCCACCGTTGGCGCGTTGATCATTGGAATGGTCGTCGAGGTTTCCTCGCTGGTGCTGCCAACCGACCTCAAGTACGCGGCATCACTCATCATTTTGATTTTGGTTCTGCTGGTGCGCCCGCAGGGTGTCCTCGGCAAAAAACAGAGAATCGGCTAGGAGCATCCCATGGATTGGCTAAATATCTTGAACCTCGCGATCAGCGAGATGATCAACCCGATCAGCGCATCATTTATCCTTTGCGCGCTGGGTCTTTCAGTGCACTTTGGATACACCGGTTTGCTTAACTTCGGTCAAGCGGCATTCGCCGGTGTTGGCGCCTATGCGATGGTCATCGGCATCATCACGTTTCACCTGCCGATGCTACTGGCACTGCTTTTCGCCCTGGCCTGCTCGGCCGTTTTCGCGCTGATCCTGGGTATTCCAACCCTTAGGCTTCGAGCCGACTACCTGGCGATTGTGACCATTGCGTCGGCCGAAGTTTTTAGATACCTGATGACCACAATTGGTTTTTCCAGCGTCACCGGTGGTGCAAGCGGTTTGAGCCAGTTTGGCGACGAGTTTTGGGCGCTAAACCCGCTGACCTTTGCCGGCAAGGTTGGCTTTGGGCCATTCGAATATTCGGCTCGCGACTGGTTCATTCGCATCGTCGCTTGGCTCTTGATCGCGGTTGCCGCCGTGTTCATTTGGCTTTTGATGCGCTCTCCTTGGGGTCGGGTGCTCAAGAGCATCCGTGAAGACGAGGATGCGGTTCGAAGCCTTGGCAAGAACGTCTTCGCCTACAAGTTGCAGTCGCTGATCATCGGTGGCGGTTTGGGCAGCCTAGGCGGCATGGTTTTGGTCATGAACTTCTCGACCGTTGCCCCGCAAAACTGGGTGACAACGTTCACTTTCCAGATTTGGACCGTGTTGCTACTTGGTGGGGCGGCTACAATCCTCGGGCCAATCGTCGGCGGAATGGTGTTGTTCCTATTGCTTAGCCTGACCCAAAGCATCATGAGCGGCCTGGTTCACATTGGTTGGTTGCCATTTCTTACCGACCCACAGGTTGGCCAAATCCGCTTCCTGCTGATTGGTCTTGCACTCATGCTTCTGGTTATCTTCAGACCTCAGGGCATCTTCGGAAACAAAAAGGAGCTGCAGTTCAATGGCTAATGAAATCGCAATCGGCCAGGCTGAGCCCGGCTGCAGAAAAGTTGACCCCATTCTGGTTGCCGACAACGTGACCAGACAGTTCGGTGGGCTAAAAGCCGTCGACGTTGCACACCTTGAGATTCCCCGTGGGCAAATCACGGCGCTTATCGGCCCAAACGGTGCTGGCAAGACCACCCTATTCAACCTGTTGACCGGCTTCGATAAGCCAAACACCGGCAGCTGGACCTTTGAGGGCAAGAACCTTGCGGGAATGCCCTCGTTCAAGGTTGCTCGCCTTGGCATGATTCGCACCTTCCAGCTGACCAAGGCTTTGAGTTTGCTGACCGTGATCGAGAACATGCGCCTGGGTGCCCAAGACAACCCCGGAGAGCGCTTCATCGTTTCGCTTTTCAAGCCACTCTGGAAGGCTCAAGAGGCCAAAATAACGGCCAACGCCGAGAGCCTGCTCGAGCGATTTAAGCTCGATGCCAAACGCGACGACTATGCTGCCAGCCTTTCCGGTGGCCAGCGCAAGTTGCTCGAAATGGCCAGGGCGCTGATGAGCAAACCCAAACTCGTGATGTTGGATGAGCCAATGGCTGGCGTTAACCCGGCTTTGACCCAAAGCCTTTTGGAACACATCAAAGACCTGAAAACCAACGGCACCACCGTCCTATTTGTCGAACACGATATGCACATGGTGCGCCACATCAGCGACTGGGTCATCGTTATGGCCGAGGGCAAAGTTGTGGCCGAGGGGCCACCGGCCGAGGTTATGAAGAACCCAGCTGTGATTGACGCCTATCTCGGCGCCCACCACGACACCGACCTTGGAACCATGCAGATCAAGGTTGTAAAGGAAGACAAGAAATGACCGAAACCCCAGTAGTCTTTGCCGAAAACCTGCACGCCGGATACCTACCCGGAATCAACATTTTGAACGACTGCTCGCTGGTTGCCAATCAGGGCGAACTAATCGGCATCATCGGCCCGAACGGCGCCGGCAAGTCGACCCTCTTGAAAGCAATCTTTGGCCAGGTAAACGTGCGCCAGGGCAAGATCTGGTTGAACGGTGAGGACATCACCGGCCTCAAGGCCAACAAACTGGTCGAAAAGGGCGTCGCATTCGTGCCGCAAACCAACAACGTCTTCCCTAGCCTCACCATCGAAGAGAACTTGGAAATGGGTGTCTTTCAAACCCCGAAGCGTTTCGCGGAGCGATTCGAGTTTGTCACCTCGCTATTTCCAGACCTTGGCAAGCGTCGCGCCCAGCGTGCCGGCTCGTTATCAGGCGGTGAGCGTCAAATGGTTGCCATGGGTCGCGCCCTGATGATTGACCCTTCGGTATTGTTGCTCGATGAGCCATCTGCCGGCCTCTCACCGGTCCGACAGGACGAAACCTTTCTGAGGGTCAAGGAGGTCAACCAGGCCGGTGTGACGGTGATTATGGTTGAGCAGAACGCAAGGCGTTGCCTGCAGATTTGTGACCGTGCCTACGTGCTTGACCAGGGCAAGGATTCCTACACCGGAACCGGCCGCGAGCTGCTAAATGACCCGAAGATGATTGAGCTGTATCTGGGAAACCTCGCAGAACTCTAAATCCTGACTACTTAAATAAAATCTCCCGGTCCAGATTGGATCGGGAGATTTTTTTATGGGCTTGACCCGACTCGGCCAAAGACCCCGGGTAAAAAGAAACCTCCCCAGCCTTTCAGGCCGGGGAGGTTTCCTAGATAAATCGGGTGATTACTTAACCGAGTTTCCTGCTACTACGTTCTGCAGGGTGTTGGTGCCATCGGTGCCGTACTTGTAGATACCGATTGAGGCGCCGGTTGGGTCACCGTTCTTGTCGAACTCAATTGGACCAGAGAAGCCGTCGAAGTCGACGTCCTTGCCGGCCTTGATTGCTGCTAGACCATCCTTGAAGTTGGTAACCTTCTCGCCACCGGTCGAAACCGAGATCATGTTGTCGGCGATTGCCTGACCTGAGTCGTTGCCAGCCTGCTCGGCAGCAAGTGCCAAGAGGATAACAGCGTCATAGCTTTCAGCAAGGTAAGCGAACTCAGTTAGGTCAGTTCCGTGGTTGGTCTTGTAAAGAGCTGCTGCGCGAGCCTTGAAAGCCTCGTCTAGCTTGCCACCAGGAAGGGTTCCCTGTGCGCCCTGAAGGTAAGGACCCCAGGCCTGATCTGAGAAGTTGGCTAGGTTGCCATCAACTAGATAGATCTTTGAGCCATCGAACTTCTTCTTCTGAAGAGCAGGAACGATCTTCTTGATCTCGTCGTAAGAGATTACGAGAACCGAGTCAGCGCCGGCGGCGATGGTCTGGTCAACGATGGTGTCGAAGTTGGTCTCTGCTTCTGGGAAAGGAAGGTTTGAAACAACCTTTGCGCCAGCGGCTTCGATAACAGACTTGGCCTTGGCCATCAGGCCTTCGCCGTATGAGGTCTGCTGGTAAATGATGGCCACGTTCTCGTTGCCGTCAGAAACAATCTGGTTTCCAACAATGGCACCCTGAAGTAGGTCAGATGGAGCGGTACGGAAGTAGAAACCGTTGTCCTTCCAGAGGGTTAGGTCTGGAGAGGTGTTTGACATCGAGATTTCAACAGTCTTGTTGGCGCTGATCTGGTCGATGATCGACTTGGTCACACCTGAAGCTGCGGCACCAACTACGGCGTCAACACCCTCAGATAGCACCTTGGTTGCCGAAGCAGGTGCGATTTCTGGGTGGTCGCCATCGCTTGAGTCTTCAACAGACCACTCGACTGGCTTGCCCAAAACGCCACCGGCGTCGTTGATGTCTTGCACAGCAAGCTCAACACCGGCAATTTCAGGTGGTGAAAGGAAGGCTAGGGCTCCGGTCAGTGGCAATACGCCACCAAGCTTTAGAACTCCGTCGCCACCGGTGTAGGTGCTGGTTGGGGTAGCTGCACAACCCGAAAGTGCGATGGCTGCCGCAGCGAAAACTGCAACGGTGCCAACTAACTTGCGCTTGGTCAAGAATGCGCTCATTAATATCTCCTAAATAAGTGGGTGAAGGCCACGGAATATCGGAAAGGGCATTGAAGCCCAAACCAAACCGAGGTTCTCGAATAGTTTAGCCAAGGGGTGTTTTTCTCGCTCGGCGACTGCAACAAAACGAAATGAAACAGTGGTTTTCCGTTGCTTCGCCGAGGTTAAGAAAGCGGTTAAACCTACGTTTTCAGTATAAAAAGGTCCTATTTTGTGCGAATACCGTTGTTTGACGCCGAAAATGGGCTGTTGTAACAATCCTGTTTCTATCCCATTAACTTTTGGCATATGCGAGATTTTTAGCGTTGCTTGCGTCGCCTCAGCGCGTCAACGCTAAGCACCGAAAGCCCAAGCCAGACCAGCCCAAACCCCGCCCACTTGGCAAGTGGCATCGGCTCGTGAAACACCGTGATCGCAAGGGTGAACTGGATTATGGGGGTCAGATACTGCATGAAACCAATCCAGCTGAGCGGCAGGTGCTTGGCGGCGGCACCAAAAAAGATGAGTGGCACGGCGGTCATGAGCCCGAAGCCGATTAACCCGAAGCTGCCCCAAAACCCTGCCGACGCAAAACGCAGCCCGCCAGGCGAGGCGACCAGCCAAAAGAGTTGCCCGGCGGCCAACGGCAGCAAGAAGCCCGACTCGAGAGCGAAACTGTTGAGCGCCGAAACCTTGCCGCCCAACTTGTTCTTCGCCAAACCGTAAATGCCAAAAGAGGTCGCGAGCGCGAGCGCTATCCAAGGAAGTCGCCCGTAGTCGAAACTCAGCACCGTGACGGCCACGAGGCCGAGCCCAACCGCCACCCACTGCAGTCGGCTGAGTTTCTCGCGCAGAAAAACCACCGCCAGCAAGATGGTCACGAGCGGGTTGATGAAATAGCCAAGAGCCGTTTCGACGATTTGCTTGGAGGCAACCCCGTAAACGTAAATCAGCCAGTTGGCATAAATGAAGATGGATGATATGCCAATCCAGACGAGCATCTTGGGCTGTCGAAGCACCTCGCGAATGCTGCCCCAGGCTCTAGTAGCCGTAACCAGCAGCAGCGCCAAAGTGAAACCGAAAACTATTCGCCAAACCACAACCTCAAGCGCAGAGGCAAACCGAAGCGCTGAAATTATTAGCGGGAAACTACCCCAGAGCAAATAAGCCGAGAGCCCGTACAAAAGCCCTTTGGCTGGGCTTTTGGCTTGGGCCCCGCCATCGTTCGGCCGCTTGGCCGAACCCGAACCCTCAGGATTAGAGATTGACTAGGGCCTTGGCTCTACGGCAACGCTTGCGTTGCTGGTCTTTTGCACTGTCTGGTAGCCGGACTTGCGAGCGGTTACGGTGACGCTCATCGAAGTTCCCAAATCCGAAGTGACTGGCACGTAGCTGGTTCCGGTTGCTCCCGGAATGTTCTTGGTCCAACGCTTCCACTGGTAGCTGAGGGTCACACCCTTGTCCCACTTGCCAACCTCAACGCGCAACTTGTTGCCAACCCGCACGGTTCCAACAATTCTCGGTGTTGGCTGGCTGATGATTTGGCGGGCGCTCACAATGTGCACCGGCGTGGCTGATGCCGCTGATCCAAAGCTGACGGTTCCGGTCAGCAGAGTCGCGATTGCAACCGCACCAACCAATGAGCGGCGGCTTTTTGCAAGAGTTGAAAAATTCATGATTACCTCAAAACATTTTGAACGGGGTATGGGTGGTCGGAGGCCAAAAACCGGGGTTCGGCATTTGGATTGCGACAGAAAAAATCTACCACACCGCAACTGCGCGAAGCAGGGATGACCTTTTAGTTGCCGGCACCCAGACGCAAAGTGCGGCTGGTCTTGACCACGCTTGCAAAGCCCAGCTTGGTTGCGGTCACAGTGACGCTTAGTTTCGAGCCGCGATCGAGCGGTCCAGAAAGATAACTGCTTGCTGTGGCGCCAGCGATGGCAACTCCGGAGCGCTTCCACTGGTAGCTGAGTGCGACTTCGGAATCCCAGATTCCGGTCACGGCAACCAGAGTGTTTCCAACCACCGAACTCCCGAGTATTGTCGGGGTCGGTTGCAGAGTTAGGCGTCCGGCGGCGATTGGGTTGGTTGCAAGACTCGTGTTTGAAGCCGTTAGGTAGCCCGCTTTACTGCCGGTCACAGTCACGCTGATCTGAGTTGCGAAATCCTGGCCAGTCAACAGATAGGTTCTTGCGGTAGCCCCCGAGATATCGACACCGTCCCGGCTCCACTGATAGCTCTGAAGAACTCCGGATTCCCAGTTGCCGCTTGAGGCACTCAATACGTATCCCACGGTTCTTGATCCGGTGATTTTAGGCTGTGAGGTCACGGCAAGGGTTCCGGTCGCAACGTTTCCGGTTGGCGCACTCTCGACCACTACCGGATTGAAGCCCGGTTTTGTGGCGGTCACTCGCACCGAAATTGCTTTCGCCAAGTTGGCGGCGGTCAACTTATAACCCACCGAGGTGGCACCCGAAATGACCTGACCCGATTGCAACCACTGGTAGGCAATGGCCGTTCCAGAATCCCAGGTGCCGCTATTGGCAAGCAGGGTCTGACCCACGGTGGCATCGCCCACCACCGTCGGTGTTGGGGTGAGCTTCAGGTTTCCTGAGACCACGGCAAAACTTGCCGCGCTGGTTCGTTGAGTGGTGCTGTATCCGGTCTTAGTTGCCGTGACCGTGACAGTGATTTGAGTTGCCAGGTCGGCCGCGGTTAGTCGATACACGCTTGAGGTTGCGGTCGATATTGCCACGTTCGCGCGCTTGAACTGATAGGTCAGCTGCACTCCAGAATCCCAAGTTCCAGGGTTTGCCACCAGGATCGCACCCACCTCGGCCGTGCCTTCAAGGGTTGGGGTTGGTGACAGGGTGAAGATTCCAGGCGCGATGGATACCGTTGGGGCGCTCGCCTTTGACGCCGAAACGGTGGCGGTTTTCGTTCCGGTGACCACGACCGTTAGGTTGCTGCCTAGGTCGGCCGGGGTTAGAAGGTAACTGCTTGCTGTCGCGCCAGAGATGACTGATCGACCGCGCTTCCACTGATACCCGAGTGCCACACCCGCATCCCAGCCGGTTGCGTTTGCCTGCAGGGTTGCCCCAACGCGCGTGAAACCGCTGATGGTCGGGGTTGGGGTGCTGCTTTGGGTGGCGGCTCGAATCGCAACCGTCTTGCCGCTCACCCGAGTGATTGAGGCGTAGCCCGGCTTTTCTGCAAGCACCGCGAGGCTGATTTTGGCGCCGAGGTCTGCGCCGGTTAGCTGATAGCTGCTGGCGGTTGCCGAGTCGATTGCCATTGAACCGCGAAGCCACTGGTAGCTAAGCTGCACACCAGATTCCCAGTCGCCGGTGCTTGCGGTCAGGGTCTGCCCAACAACTCTTGAACCGACGATGGATGGTGTTGGGCTCAGCCTCAGATCACGCAGAATCTCAAAGTTGAGCGTGGCGGGAGCCTGATAAAAAGCGTCCTCGCCGAGGTTTGGAACCAATCCGGCAAAGTGAACCTGGGTTAGACCGCTCTGGGCAAAGGCCCAGCTGCCGATTATTGAGATTCCGGCTGCAAAGCTGGCGTCTACTAGGTCGGCATCTCCATAAAACGCATCATCGCCAAGGGTTCGTAGTGACGCAGGGAAGTTCAAATGGACCACCGAGGTAAGCGCGAAGGCACATGAGCCTATCGCTGCCAGGCCGGTGCCGAAAGTTGCGCTCGTCAATGTGTCCACGTTGAAGAAGGCGCCTTCGCCAATCTTGGTGACCGAGTTGGGTACAACCAGGGTGTTCAGCTGGGTGTTTGCAAAAGCGTAGCTTCCGATTTCGACAACCGAGTTGCCAAGGGTCAGGCCGCTTAGGGCACTGCTGTCGAAGGCATAATCGCCGATGCTGCGAACCGAAGAGCCAATCACTACGGTCTGCAGCGAGTCATCGCCAAAGAAGGCACCGTCGCCGATTGCGGTAACCGCATAGCTGTTGCCGCCGATTGAAACCGTGCTGGCGATGGTTGCGCTTGCACCAAGGGTTGCGTCATAGCCTGAAACGTAGGCGGCCGATGTGCCATCAAAGCTGTAGACGATTCCATTGACGATGGATTGGGTTTCTGCGGCACTCGCCGGATTCGAAACCGCTACGAGGTTGGCGGCGGTCAGGCCAACGGCTAACAGGCCGATCATCAGCGGTTGCGCAAGCTTATGCAAGGTGAACAGAATGCCCCTAGTGTGGTGAATTTACGCTGTGCCGCGTGGCTCAAAACTAACAGTTGACGGTAAGCGTTAGCGAGGATTTAAAGTTCAAACACAACAATTTCACGCAATGTTTATCTAGCCGCCCCTTTTGGCCTGCAAAAAATGCAAAAAGCCTCGGTTTTTACACCGAGGCTTTTTTGAAACTGTCTTGTTTAGCGAACTACGATGGCTAGAACATCACGGGCTGATAGCACGAGGAATTCCTCGCCGCCGAACTTCAGTTCGGTGCCGCCGTACTTTGAGAAAATGACTTTGTCGCCAACTGCAACGTCAACCGGAATGCGGTTGCCTTTTTCGTCGATGCGGCCTGGGCCAACAGCGATTACTTCTGCTTCTTGAGGCTTCTCTTTAGCGGTGTCTGGAATTACCAAACCCGATGAGGTGACCTGCTCTGCAGCAACTGGGCGTACAACAATTCGATCTTCAAGTGGCTTAATCGTTACCGACACTTTGACCCTCTTCTTCAATAAAACGCTGGGATGATAAGCAAACTCAGTGTCTGAGCGCTGTTTCAAGACTAAAGCATGATTAGCACTCGGTCAACACGAGTGCCAGTCTTGGGCGTTTTAGTTGCCGCCGCGGATGCCCCCCAGGCCAAGTCTTGTGCGGCTCTGAAGCAACTTCTGCACCCAATCTGAAGCAACTTCTGCACCCAAGGAGAGAACCTCTGACCAGCGGTTTATGTCATTCGATAATTCGCGCAGGCCACCTTTCTGTTATCGAATCACATAAATCAATCAAAAGAAATACTTTTCCGGCTGCGACACGCCCGATGCGGGGTCGTGGGCGGCCGATGCGGGGTCGTGGGCGGCCGATGCCGGGTCGCGACCGGGCGAGTCGGTAGCGCGGGCGGCCGATGGCACCCAGCCACCCGCGGGCGCGCTGTAGCCTTAATGCGT
>CAZLWT010000008.1:0-16344 GCA_964563325.1 uncultured Rhodoluna sp.
GTCAGATTGGGAATGCTGGCGCGAAGCAGAAGGGGCTCGAGGCGTTCACGGATTTGGTAGGCCTCGGCGCATTCGGATTCGGATAACTTGGCTACCCACGCTCCCGAGTTTGCAACCAGGGTCACGAGACCCTCGCCCTCAAGCAGTCGCAGTGCGTCCCGCACCGGCTGCCGGCTGGCTCCGAATCTTTCGGCAATGTCTTCTTGGCGCAGCCGTTGGCCGGCCGAGAGGTCACCATTTAAAATTTCCTGACGCAGGGTCTCGGCTATTCGCGAGCCCGAAATTTGATTCGTGCCGATTTCATTTTTCATCTTTACCAAGTTTAGAAACTTACTGGCCGGGTAAAGCTGGGTGCCAGAGTTTCACGGTCGAGTTTTGCTCATAGGCTTTGCCATTTGGGTAACTGCAAAGTTCCAGCTGCATGCCCCAAGGCGATAGGAAGTAGACCCAGCGTTGCCCGAAACTGGCATTTTGGCTTGCCGTTGGTTCGCCAAGAATGCGCAGCCCTTGAGATTTGAGATAGTCAACGGCCACATCGAGGTCATCAACGTAAAAACAGAGGTGATGCCCGCCGATGTCACTGTTGCGTGGCTGGGTTGCCTGCCCATCGACCGGCTGGTATTCGAATATTTCAAAGTTTGATCCGAAACCACAGCGGAAAAATCTAAGCTCCCGCATCACGGTTCTAGGGTGAACATTCAGATGCTCTTGCATCCAATCGTCTTGGCGCTCGAATGGCCCGAGTGAATAAACCAAATCACAGCCAATCACGTTGACAAAAAAGTCGGTCGCCTCATCGAGGTTGGGCACCGTGAAGCCGATGTGATCGGTTCCTCTTAGGGTAGGTATACCTGACTTCATATTTCATCCTCAAAATCGGCTATTGGATACATTTTGACAACAAAATGCCGTTTTATGCAACATAAACACCTTTTTGACTTTGGATTGGATACATTTCTCACTAATCTATAGACATGACTAAGAGAATTCCGCTGTCGCCAAAAGAGCCATGGGTTGAGCTTCGCACGACCGCTTCCGATTGGCAAAAGGCCGACCCCAAACTGTTGGCAACGATGCTCGGGCAGATCCACCTAATCCGCGCCTTCGAAGAGACCGTTCTGCAGCTTGCCGGCGAGGGACTAGTGCATGGCCCGGCTCACTCGAGCATTGGGCAAGAGGGTGGGGCGGTTGGCTCAATCGTTTCGCTTCGCGCAACCGATGCCGTGAACGGGTCACACCGCGGTCACCACCAATTCTTAGCCAAGGCCATCGGCTATGTCGCACCGGACGGGCTATCGCTCGAAACCCTTGTGTCGGCTGATCTACAAGAAGTATTGCAGCGCACCCTCGCCGAAATCCTCGGGCTGGCCCAGGGCTACTGCCGCGGGCGCGGCGGGTCGATGCACTTGCAGTGGAAGGAAGCCGGAGCACTTGGAACCAACGCAATCGTTGGCGGCGGCGTTCCACTTGGCGCGGGTCACGCCTGGTCACAGCAAAACTCGGGCACAGCCGATCTGACAATCAGCTATTTCGGTGATGGTGCGGTAAACATCGGGTCGGTTCTTGAAACCATGAACCTGACCGCTGCCTGGAAAATCCCGCTTGTCTTTTTCATCGAAAACAACCTCTACGCGGTTTCTACGCGAGTCGAAGAGGTAACCGGCGAAGAGCGCCTTTCGGGTCGCGGAACCGGCTTTGGCATCCCTAGCTGGCGCGTCGACGGCATGGATCCACTTGCCGTTCACCTCGCGATGGAAGAAATCGCCGAGCACGTGCGCGCAGGCAAAGGCCCAGCAATCATCGAGGCCGAGGTTTACCGGTTCTTCCACCAAAACGGGCCATTCCCCGGCAGCGCCTTCGGCTACCGCAGCAAGGAAGAGGAAGAGTCTTGGCGCAAGCGCGACCCGATGCTGCGTCTAGCCAACGAAATGATCAAACTGGGCCAGTTGACTCAGGAACAGGTCGACTCGGTCAGGGCGCAGGCGCAATCGGCAATGGAGGCCGCCGTTCAGCAATTGCTCGAGGCAGACCCCGCCGGCAAGCCAGGCTCTCGTCGCATCAAAGCCGCGCTTTGGCCTGAGGTCGACTTCGTAAACGTCGGTGTTCGCGGTGACGCATCAGAGTTGGCCGGCGCTAGAACCGAGGAGCAGTCCAGCTTCACCGGCGAAACCCAAGAGGTGCGTTTCGTTGACGCGGTTGCCGCGGTGATGGATCGACGCATGCAAGAGGACTCGAGAATCGTTGTGCTCGGCGAGGACATCCATCGTTTGAAAGGTGGCACCAACGGAGCCACCAAGGGTCTAGTTGAGAAATACCCAAACCGAGTGCTGGGAACCCCTATCAGCGAGAACGCGTTTGCCGGTCTGGGCGGTGGAATGGCGATGGATGGTCGCTTCCGCCCGGTAATCGAGTTCATGTACCCCGACTTCATGTGGGTGGCCGCCGACCAGGTTTTCAATCAAATCGGCAAGGCTCGTCACATGTTCGGCGGTGACAACGGGGTTCCACTCGTGATTCGCACCAAGGTCGCCATGGGTTCTGGATACGGCTCACAGCACCTAATGGACCCGGCCGGTATTTTTGCCACCGCCCCTGGCTGGCGAATCGTCGCGGCCTCAAACCCATTCGATTACATCGGGCTCATGAACGCGGCACTCACGCTGGAAGACCCGGTTTTGGTTATCGAACACGTTGACCTTTATGCCTCTAAGGGCTCGATTCCGGTTTCTGACCTGGATTACCAAACCCCATTCGGCAAAGCGGCCATAAAGCGCGCTGGTAAAGACCTGACGGTGCTCACCTATTTATCGATGGTCAACCACTCGCTCGAAGCCGTTGAGCAAACCGGGATCGATGCCGAGGTGATTGACCTGCGTTGGCTAGATAGAGCCAGCATCGACTGGGACACCATCGGGGCCAGCATCAAGAAGACCAATGCCGTGGTGATCGTGGAGCAGGGAGCGCTAGGAACCAGCTACGGTGGTTGGCTGAGCGACGAGATTCAGCGCCGATTCTTTGACTGGCTTGACCAGCCGGTGCAGCGAGTGCACGGCGGGGAGGCTTCGCCTAGCATCTCGAGGATTCTAGAACGCGCGGCCATCGCCAAAACCGAAGAGGTCGTCGCTGGTTTGAAACTCGCCTCAGCCGGATTTGGAGCACACAACTAATGGCAACTCTGATTCGCATGCCCGAGGTGGCAGCTGGAGCGACCGAGATTGTTCTCTCAAAGTGGCTCGTCTCGGTTGGCGACCAGGTTTCTGCAGGTGACTTGATTGCCGAGATGGAAACCGAAAAGGCAGTCGTTGACTACGCCTCGGATTTTGCTGGACGCGTGCACCGTATTTTGGTTGCCGAGGGTGCCGACGTCGAGGTCGGTTCGCCCATTCTTATTCTGCTCGAAGCCGGTGAAGACGGTTCGGTCGGTGATGCTCTTCTAGGCGATGGCGCTGCAACCAGCACAAGCCCGGCACCGCAGCCGGTCGCCGTGCAACCAACCTCACCCCCGTCGCCGGTTGTTTCGCCATTGGTTTCGCCGGTGATTGCTGCCCCGGTTTCGCCAGTGGTTTCGCCAGTTGTTTCCTTAGTACCGGTGGCCACTTCGGGCGATCGAACCTTTGTCAGCCCGCTGGTTCGAAAGCTCGCCCGCGAAGCGGGTGTCGATCTTGCGCAGGTGATTGGAACCGGCCCGAACGGCCGAAAGGTGCGGCGCGATTTAGAGGCCTACCTTGCTAACCGTCCAACCGCGTCAACGGTCCAGCAAACGCAGCTGCCAGCTTCCCCAGTTTCTGCCACCATGGCTGCTGGCAAAATGACGAACGAACCCGCCAGCTTCACGGCGGTAGCTCACACTGGAATGCGTCGAGCCATAGCGCGCCGACTCACTGAGAGCAAGTCGACCGTGCCCCACTTCTACCTTTCGGCCGACTGCAATGTTGACGAGCTGCTTGAACTGAGGAAGCGTATTAATGCGGCCTCGCCCGTCAAGATTTCGGTGAACGACTTGGTCGTTCGCGCCGTCGCCCTTGCCCTCGTCGATGTTCCAGAGGCCAATGTCATCTGGACCCCTGAGGCGATGCATCGATTTGATTCGGTTGACATATCGGTTGCCGTTTCTACCGATGGCGGGTTGTTGACCCCCATCGTGCGCGGTGCCGAGAAGCGTTCACTCACTAACCTGAGTGCAGAAATCGCGGATCTCGCAACTCGCTCGAGAGCTGGCAAGTTGCGTCAAGACGAACTTGAGGGTGGCAGTTTCGCCGTCACCAATCTTGGAATGTTTGGCACAAAGGAGTTTGCCGCCATTCTGAATCCGCCGCAATCGGGAATCCTTGCAGTGGGTGCCGCCAGCAAGCGTGCCGTGGTGATTGGCGATGAAATCGCCATAGCCAACGTGATGAGCGTAACTTTGTCAGCCGATCATCGCGCAATCGATGGTGCGCTGGCTGCCCAATGGTTGGCTGCGTTTGTAAACCGAATCGAGAACCCACTCTCGATGCTGATTTAAGTCGTTATTTGGCTTCTTGGTCGGCGCTTCGAACGCGACCGAGTTTGACGTTTTTGGCGTCTTCCATGAGTTTCAGCACGTCAACGGCCGACTTGGCTTCGCGCTGTGGAGGTAATCCATCGCTGTGGCCCAGATCGCTCAGGTTTTGGTAGACAACGTCTTTGGTGCCAATCACGAACCAAATGCCGCGAGCCGGTTTGCTTGACTTGTTTTCATAAAGGTGCGGGCGCCCAGCATCAAAGCTGAATGAATCACCAGGGAAAAGTTCGTAGGTTTCCCACTCGACGCGTAAAGTCAGGGTGCCCTCAATGATTACCCCGTACTCAATCGCCGCGTGGCGCATTAATTTGCCTTCAACCGAGCTCGAGCTGCCGGGAGCGTAAGTGACCATCAGCGGGTCGGCCACGTCGCTGCCACCGTCTGCAAGGCGCTCCCAGAGCACACCATTTTCCATTTCGATGACCGGGTTGTCGGCACGTCGGCGAACGATGCTGTTATCGCCAGCCTTGTAGCCCTGCGAAGGTGCTTTCTCTGCTTTGTCAGATTGCTGGCCCCGGATCAGTGCGTCCAAAGAAATTCCCAGATGGCTGACCAAAGCGTAAAGGGTGCTGACCGACGGTTGGGTTTTCCCGGTTTCAACCTGCGACAGCAAGCTAGCCGAAACACCCACGGCACTGGCCACATTTCTCAGGCTAAGCTTCTGAGCCAGTCGCACCCTGCGAAGCTCATTGCCGATATCCAAATTCACTTGTGGCACCTGTTTTCTTATGCTTGCGATTTATGCATGATTCGTAATGCTTACTTCACAAATGTAATCGAAATAATGTATGCGAAGCAGCGTTTGCCATGCTTTCGGGCATTTACCTCGTTTTTGTGTTTAGCAAGACTGCACATACAATTACGATACACACCCATACGGAGGTAAGCAATGGAGCTTAAAAACGGACTCGGCCACCTAAGCTACTCAACGCTGGTGCATGCCGGGGACACCTGGCAAGAAATGAACGCTAGCCTGAGGCAGTTCGTGCCCGCCGTTAAAGCGCGGGTGTCACCCGACAGCCCATTTGCGGTCTCGCTGAGAATCTCAGCCGACTCGGCCAAAACCCTTACCGAGAGCGCCGAGGAGCGTCAAGCCCTGGCTGAGTTTTTGGCCAAAGAGGGGCTTTATGTCTATACCGTGAACGCCTTCCCATACGGCCCCTTCAAGGGCGACGTTGTCATGGAACGCGTATACGAACCCGACTGGACCACTGATGAGCGAGTGAACTACACGAACTCGGTTGCCGATATCTTGGCCGAAATCTCACCGGCCACCGTGAATCCATCGATTCAAAGTGCGCCGCTTGCCTTCAAGCCGCGGGTAACCGGCGATGATTACGTTGCGAAGTTCACCACCAACGTGTTCAGGGTGATTGCACACCTAATTGCCCTTGAGCACTCAACGGGCCGCAGGGTCAAGCTGGCGCTCGAGCCAGAGCCTGCCTGCTATCTCGAAACCACCGACGAGACCGTCACCTTCTTCACCGAAAAAATCTATAGCGAAGCTGGCATCCGAGAGCTAGCCGCTATCGCCGAGATTCCAATCAGCGAAGCCGAAGGCGCAATGCGACGCTACCTCGGCATCGTCTTCGACATTGGGCACCAGGCTGTCGGGTTTGAGGACATCACCGCCTCGCTCAAAAAAATCGTTGCCGCAGGAATCCCAATTTTTAAACTTCAAGAGGCCGCCGCCCTCTGGGTGCAATCGTTGTCACTAGAAATGTTGCCAGCCCTCAGAAAGTTCACCGACACGATTTACCTGAGCCAGAGTTCACTCTTGCGCAATGGTGAAATCACCAAGTTCCTAAATCTCGGTGAGGCTCTCGACGCTTTCGAGGCGAACCCGATTGAAACCGAAATGCGCACCCACTTCCACGTTCCCGTTTTCCTCGAAGAGTTGGGGCCTTTTCGCACCACCCGTTTCGCGGTTCAAGACGCGCTGCGCATGCATCGCGAGCAGCCGCTCTCGGATCACCTGGAAATCGAAACTTATACCTGGGATGTCCTGCCAGCCGAACTCAAGACCGGCGACATCATCGAGTACGTAACCCGCGAACTCGAGTTTGTGCGCAATGAACTGATTGGCTAGAAATGCAAGATCAAAAGACCGTTTCACTCATTGGGCTAGGCTCGATGGGTCGCGCACTAGGCGCAAGGCTTATTGAGCAGGGGTTCGATCTCGAGGTTTGGAATCGCTCTGCAGAGCCCATCGCCGAATTGGTGGCACTCGGCGCGCGCCAGGTAGACCTAAAGCAGGCCTTCCAAAACGACACCGTGATCTCGTTTTTGAGTAACGACGCCGCCGCCCTCGAGGTCTTCGCTGATGAACTTCTGGCCTCGGCCGCGCCCAATGCGGTTCACATCAACATGTCGACCCTGAGCACCGATGCCTCCAGGGTCTTGGCCGCACGCCACGCAAAAAACGACCTTGCTTATCTGGCTTCACCGGTCCTTGGCCGCCCGATGGCAATCACAGCTGGCAAGCTGTTGATAATTGTCGCCGGGGCCGAGATCGACCTGACCAGGGTCATGCCGGTGCTTGAGAAACTCAGCGCAAAAGTTTGGTTTGTTGGTGAACAACACGAAAAGTCAAACCTCGTAAAGATTGGCTTGAACTACAACATCATTCATGCGCTTCAGGCACTTGGCGAGTCGGTTTCTTTGATTGAAGCCGGCGGTGTAGACCCACTTACCTTCATCGAAATCCTCACACACACCGCCTTTACCGGTGCCGTCTATTCCGGTTATGGTCCAATGATCGTGAATCGCCAGTACGAACCAGCTGGGTTCGCGATGGCGCTTGGTCTGAAAGACGTCAAACTAGTTGAGCAGGCTGCGGCCGAACTCAACCTTGAGCTTCCAGTTGCGCCAGTGCTGCGCGAACTTTTTGAAAAGGCACTCGAAGACCCCTCGCTAGCCAAACTCGACTGGTCAGCGGTGGCAGAGGTCACCAGGCAACACAAGATTTAGGCAAGAAAAAAGCCGGTCGGACCCTGGGTTCGACCGGCTTTTTCGCAACTTGATTAGGCCAGCTTGCCAGCCACCTTGCGGTTTCTCGCCACGCTGAATATAACTGCTGCCACCAAGATGAGAAGCGCCTGCAAAATGTACTGCCACATTTGGTCGAGCCCAAGGAACACGGTCGAGTTCAAGACCTGTATCAACAGGATCGAACCCATCAGGGTTCCGACAAAGGTTCCTCGTCCACCAAGCAAGCTGGTGCCGCCCAGAACCACCGCTGTGATGCTGGTCAGGGTGTAGCCGACACCCTGTGAAGCGTCGCCGATGCCAATCTGCGCCATGAGCATGACACCGCCGAGCGAAGTGAAGAGCGCACAAATGACGTAGGCGCCGATAACGGTTTGGGTCACTTTCACGCCAACGCGTCGAGCCGATTCCTCATTCGATCCCACCGCGCGCAGTTGCCAGCCCCAGCGACGCTTGCGAAGCAGAAACTCCATGCCGAGGGTGGCCAGAACAAGCACGACGAAGGCGGCCGGGATCGGGCCCAGCTTCGTTGTAATTAGCGTCGCTAGCCCTCCATTGATGTATCCGCCCGGGTTATTTCTGAGCAGGAACGCGAAACCACCGAGCGCAATGTAGGTGGTCAGGGTCGCCGCGATTGCCGTGAATTTTCCGAATCGAATCAATGAGCTATTCACCAGTCCAACCACGATGGATACCGCGATCATCGTGATCAGCCCGAGCGCAATAGAAAGCAGTGGTGCCCCGTCGTTTATGAAGAAGGAGGCGACGACCACGAGCAAACCAGCCAGCGGACCGACCGCTAAGTCGATGCCACCGGTCATCATCACCACGGTTTGACCGAGGGCTATGAACCCGAGGGCGGTCACCAATATCAAGATGGAACTGATATTGAAAGCGCCCAGGTAGTTGGCGTTCAGGGTAAAGATGTAGGTACCTAGGACCACCATTACCAAGGCTAGAAGCGCGGGCGGGGCGTAGTCCCCCTTCATGAAACGACTAAACCGATCGCGAGGTGACACTTTTTCACCGCTCGCCTGTTCGCGATTTGCTCGCTCAATTCGAACGGCTTGCGTGGTCGAGGTGACGGCCGCGTGAATCATCTTTTCTTCGCTATTTTCATCAGCGACGAGTGTTCGTACCACGTGGCCACGCGACAATACGTAAACCGTGTCGCAAAGACCCTCAAGTTCCTTGGCGTCAGACGAGGCGACAACCACCGGTATGCCTCGGGCAGATGCCTCGCGCAAAATTTCGTACAGTTCGGCACGAGCGCCAACGTCAACACCCTGGGTTGGTTCATCGGCCAGAATGGCAATCGGGTCAGACAATAAAGCTCTGGCCATCACAACCTTCTGCTGGTTTCCACCAGACAGCGATGAGACCGGTGACTCTTGGCTGGCTGCCTTGACCGAGAGCGAGGTGAGGGTTTGTTGCACCGTATCTGCCTCGAGTTTGCGACTCAAAAAGCCGCGTACTTTGAATTTCTTCAACGCCGCTAGCGTGGCATTTTCGCGCACCGACATGCGCATTATGACGCCCTCGCGCTGCCTATCGGCCGGCATCAACGCTGCCCTGCCATTTAGCTGCGGCGCAAGCTTTGCTTCACCGTTGATCTCGATTGTTCCCGTGAACTCTCGCTGTCCGGCCAGAGCCTTTAGCAATTCGCTCTGCCCGTTTCCAACGACTCCGGCGATGCCGATGATTTGCCCCGGATACGCCTCGATGTCGACGTTGGTGAATCCGTCACCCGTCAGCCCCTTTACCCGCAGGTTGGGCTTCTGGTCGGCCGTGCCGATGTGCTTAGGCGGAAAGCTTGATTTCAACTCGCGACCAATAATGAGGGCCAACAGTTCGGAATCGGTGACATCTGAAATCAGCGAGGTTGATCGAAGCTTGCCATCGCGAAGCACCGTGACTCGCTGAGCCACCTGACGCACCTCGGCCAAGCGGTGGGTGATGTAAACAACCGCGGTTCCACGCTGTACTTCTTTAGCAACAAGCGCAAACAGCAACTCAACAGAATCTTGGCCCAGGGCGGCGGTCGGCTCATCGAGCACAAGGATTTTGGGCTGGGTGGCCAATGCCTTGGCAATTTCCAGCAGGTGTTTCTGAGCGATGGTAAGTTCTTCTACCCTTTGGCGAAGAGAAATTTTGAGTCCGACTCGTGCCAGTATCTCGGCGCCGACTTTCTCAGCGACCTTGCCCTTGAATATGTCGGAGGCGAGAGCAACCTGAATGTTCTCAAGGACAGTAAGGTCTGGCAACACGGCTGGGTGTTGGTGAACGATTGCGATTCCGAGGCTGGCCGCAAGGGCTGGAGTGAGCGATGGATATTCTTTGCCGTGAACCAGCAGATCGCCGAAACTTGGTGCCACTGTGCCAGAGGCAACATTCATCAGGGTGGACTTACCGGCACCATTTTCACCCAGAAGTGCGTGCACCTCACCGGGAAGGATGGAAAGCGAGACATCGGTTAGAGCGGCAACGCCAGCATAGTTTTTTGAGATATTGCGCAGTTGCATGACCGCGTCTTGGGCTTTGGCGTTTGACACTTTGTTTCTCCCTCTCGGCGGGTTTCTTTCGTTTGAATCTAAATGGTGTCTGGGCCGACTCTTGAAAGAGCCGGCCCAGCAACCGCTTTATATTTTTGTTACTTCAGTAGAGCGTTTTGTGCATCTGCAGGCATCTGCGCTGAGATGTAGATGTCGCCAGAGAGGTCCTTGCGGCACTGCACCTTGCTTGGAACACCAGACACTGAATCCTCGAACATTGGAGCTTCGAACTTCGATGAAGCTGGGACCACACCACCGGTTGCGCGAGCAACTGCCTGCTGGATAGCAAGACGAACGTTGTCGTTTCCGGTAGCCACGGTCATCAACTTGAAGTCAGGGTTAGCTGCCTTGTTGTCTTCGAAGAAGCAACCGAGAACGTTGCCGTCAGATGTTGCCAAAGCTGGGATTGAGCGACCACTCTTGGTGAACTGAGGAAGCGCACCAACTAGCGAAGGGCCGAAGTCCGACATGATGACATCGATCTTTGGGTACTTTGCGATTGCAGCGGTAAGAACCTGCTGGGTCAATGAAGGGTCCCAGTTGGTTACTTCGAATGGCTTGTTGCCGATGTACTTGTACTTCGAGTCGGTCAATACAGACTCAAAACCGGTTCGCTCGTCGACGCCCTGGCTGTTTCCAGCAGGTCCACTCAAGAACAGGATGTTTGCGCCGTTAGGGAAGTTGGTCTTGACCCAGTTACCCCAGTTGACACCGTCGGTGACAAAGTCTGCCCCAACGAAGGTCGAGTAGTCAACGCCATCTTTGCCGCCAGGGAAAACGCGGTAAGGAACGGTGATTACGCCAGCCTGGAAAGCGCTGCGAAGTGCAGGAAGCATTGCCTCTCCGGCGTCTGGGAATACAACTAGAGCGTTGACGCCCTTGGCAACCATGCCCTGGATGTCTGAGATGCTCTTTTGGGTGTCGCCCTGACCGTCGGCGTACTCCAACTTGGTGATGCTGGAACACTTGGCAACTTCGTCTTTACCGGCAGCGGTAGTGACCAAACGCCAGCTGTTTCCACCGAAACCATCAAGAAGACCAAGGGTCGCCTTGTTTGGTCCACACCATGAAGGGCCGTTTGAGCTGGCTTGTGTGTCACTCGGGGCTGGGGTTGTTGCACAGCCCGCAAGAAGTAAAGCAGCTGCAGCGGCGGCGGTTATGGCCAGTGCTACTTTGCGATGACTAATCATCTTGTTTCCTCCATCTAAATTGCACGACATCGCTGTCGGCACTTTATACCCCTAAGCCGGCGGCTAAGAGGTGATTTTCTACCTACGGCTTGTTAGCCGAAAGGAGACCTTTTACTGACGCGCGAAGCCTCGGCCAGTCAACCGTGTAAATTGCCACTCCGATGGCAAGGGCTGCGGCTTGAACGAGCGTGCGCACAGCGTATGGAACACCAAGGGCCAGAACGAACTGATCCAACTGGGTGAGAAATAGGGCGGCTAACACGGTGGCGGATGGCAAGCCGCGGCCGCCTAGCAATGAGGTGCCTCCCAGCACCACGACGGCAACCGATGGAAGCATGTAGGCGTTGCCCTGAAAAGCGGTTGGCTGGTTGGTCACACCGGCCAGCACGATTCCCGCGACACAGTAAAGCACCTGTGCCCAAACATAGGCGAGCCCCTGGTGAGTTTTAACGTGCAGACCCGAAACCCGAGCCACTGCGGCGCTGGCCCCGATTGCCTCATAGCGTCGACCTGCCACTGTTTTGCGAAGCACGATGACAACTAGCAGCAGGACTGCCAGAACAAAGAAAACCGCGTTTGGAATTCCGAAGCTTATGCCGCCAGCCACTGCGGCCAATAGCGTTGTGGTCGTGCGTGGGGTGCCACCAGAAATTCCAAGGACCGCACCGAAGAGTAAAGCGTTGGTGCCCAGGGTCGCGATGATGGGGTTCAGGCTCATGACTCCGATGAGCAAAGCGTTTAGCAGGCCTGCGACAATGGCAAACCCAAGTGCCATGACCACGGCGCCGACCAGCTTTGAGTTATCTCCGTTTGGTTCGTGGCTGACAATCACAATTGCCAGCGACACTGCGCCGGGAACCGATAGATCAATGCCCGCCTGTTGGATTACCAACATTTGGCCAAGGCCAACAATTCCGAGGATGGCGGCAAAGGGCAACATACCAAGCAGGGTTCCGGGCACCACGCTCGATGGAGCTAGCACGGCACTCATTACGAAAAGCAATCCGGTGGAAACCAGAACCGTGAGCAACCCCTTAGAGATTTGAACACGGCTAACCTTTGACGGTTTCACCGCACTAATCTGAGCCATCGTTACTCCTAGGGGATTTAAACTGTTCATACCTGAAACCGAAGTGTTGAGTTCCACTTTATGAAATATGCAAAAGGTTTACACAGACTTACGATAACGATTCAGCGACATTCTGAAAAATCCTTGGATTGCTTTGCCCTCATTTTCAGCTATTAACAGCCCAAAATATCAGTTTTTTGGGGTCTAAAAAGCCCGGGCAAGGCTATTAGACCCGCCAGATAATCGCCGATTGCCCCGGGAAAACCTTGATAAATCAGGGGTTTTAGCCTCAAGCCAGGTCCTGACTTCAGTTTCCGAGAAAACCATCGGTTCGTGGCTCGGTCAAAGCTTTGGGGTGCCGTCGAGTTGTGCAGCGAAACTGAAATGTAGAATGACATTTAGAACGATGTGTGAGGTTGACATCGTTCAACCTAAGTGAACACCACACAGAAGGAAGCACAGAATCATGAGTCAAACTGAATCACGTCGCGCGCTTATAGCCGGCGTCACTGGAATCTCTGGTCAAACCATCGCAAAGCAGCTGCTAGCTCAAGGCTGGACCGTTTACGGTTTATCGCGCCGCGAGCAGGGGCTGCCAGAAGGCGTCATCCATGTCAAGGCAGATCTGCTTGACGCAGCCGATACCAAGACCGCACTCGCTGGCATCCGCCCGGAAATCGTGTTCATGACAGCTTGGGTCAAGAAAGACACCGAGGCCGAGAACATCGAAGTTAACGGCGCGACCATTCGCAATCTTCTTGCCGGCCTCGAGCCAGACGGTGGCGTGCGTCACGTCGCGCTGCAGACCGGCCTGAAGCATTACCTTGGCCCATTCGATGACTACGCGACCGCCGTAATGGCCGAGACCCCCTTTCACGAGGATGAACCGCGGCTGGCAGTGCCGAACTTCTATTACACCCAGGAGGACGAACTTTTCGCGGCCGCCGAGAAGCAGGGCTTCACTTGGAGCGTGCACCGCTCACACACCGTGTTCGGCTTTGCCGTTGACAACGCCATGAACATGGTTTTGACGCTCTCGGTCTATGCCAACATCTGTAAAGAGCTTGGTCAGCCGTTCATCTTCCCTGGTTCGGTGGCTCAATGGAACGGCGTCACCGATGTCACCGACGCCGACCTCTTGGGCGAACAGCTCGTTTGGGCCGCCACCAGCCCGGCTGGAGAGAACGAAGCTTTCAACATCGCCAACGGCGACACCTTCCGGTGGCGCTGGCTATGGCCTCAAATCGCAAGGCACTTCGGTGTTGAGTGGGAAGCACCTCAGGCCGAGCCTCGCACTCTGGTTGAGCAAATGAAGGACGCCGGCCCGATTTGGGCAAGCATCGCCGAGAGACATGGTCTGGCCGTTGCTGACGTCACCAAACTAGCCTCATGGTGGCACAGCGACAGCGACCTTGGTCGCAACATCGAGTGCTTCACCGACATGACCAAGAGCAGAGAGGCTGGCTTCTTGAATTTCCGTTCAACGCCAAAGAGCTTCTTTGCCAAAGTTGAGTCCTACCGCGAAGCAAAGATCCTGCCATAACAGGCAATTGGTTTCGAGAATAAAAAAAGGCACCCCTAGGGGTGCCTTTTTTTACGCCTAAACTCTACAACTTGGCATTGAACTCGATGTGCGCCTTGATGTTGTTCATTGGGTGTTGGGCGGCGTCAACCGCACCAAGCGCCTGATCGACTGAGAACCTTGCGGTAACCAGTGGCGAAAGGTCAATCTGCTTATTCGCCATGAATCGAATGGTCTCTTCCCACACGCCTGGTGAGCCAATCGATCCGGTTATGGTTAGTTCCTTCGACTGAATAAGCCCCAACTGCGCCGAAGCTTCGCGGCCCACGTCGATGCCAATGTATGCCACTCTCGCCTTGAATCCGGCCAGTTCTAGGGCCGTGGCCATGACATCCGGTCTTCCCGTTGCCTCAACCACTACGTTGGCGCCCCTGCCCTCGGTGTCGCGATGCAACACTTCCTTGATCTCGTCCGGCGAGCAAACGATGTCGGCGCCTAACTGGCGAGCCGCTTCTTTTCTAAACTCGACGGGCTCGACCACAATGGTTCTTGCGCCTAAAGCCTTAGATGCGGCCACCACGGCAAGCCCAATCGGGCCCGCGCCAAGCACTACCAGGGTATCGCTGGCATTCACATTGCCTACCCGCATCAGGGCGTAGTACGCGACGCTGAAGGGCTCGACTAGGGCACCGTTGGTGAACGACACTGATTCGGGAATCTTGTGAAGCCAAGAGGCTTTTGTCACGAAGAACTCGGCGGCTGCGCCGCTAATCGAAAATCCAAAGTGATCGTCACCAATTACACAATCGCCAACGACCCGGTCTCCCACCTTAAAGTTAGTGACCTTGTCACCGACCTTGACTACCTCGCCCGACCACTCGTGGCCCGGAATGATTGGGTAGCTAAACGGAATTATGTAGCGGCCCTCTAGCAACTCGATGTCTGAGTGGCAGACGCCAACGGAACGCGAAGCAATCAGCACCTCGTCTTCGCTGATTGACGGAGTTGCAAGCTCATTTACCTTGGCTACACCCTTTGAAACAAACTCGAGAGCTTTCATGCTAGAAACCCCTAACTAGAACTTTGATGCGGTCGCCGGTTGGCGATAGCAGGGTTTCGAAGCCCTTCTCAACAATGTCATCCATGTTGATCTTGTCGCTCACGACTTTTTCAACCGGAAGGCCGCGGCGACCGATGAGGTCAATAATGCGTGGCCAGTCGGTAACCGGGTAGCACCAGGTGCCGGTGTAGGTAATCTCGCGCTCGGCGATGGCCATTGGTTCGATGGATGCTGGTCTAGTGTGAAGACCGGTTTGCACAACGGTGCCGCCTGATCGAACGGCAGCGATGGCGGTCTGCAGGGCTCGCTCGTTGCCTGAACATTCGACCACCACATCCACGCCGATTCCTCCGGTCGCGGCCTTGATTTCATCAACCACGTCGGTTTTGGTCGGGTCAAGCAGCGTTGCAATCTTCAGGCTCTCGACCAGGCTCTGACGATTCGGGTTCACTTCCGAAATGAACACTCTGGCACCAAGGCTTTCGGCATACAGCGAAGCGAGGGCGCCAATCGGACCGGCGCCGGTGATTAGAACGGTGTCGCCCGGGCGCACGTTTCCGCGGTCCACACCATAGGCGGCAACCGCGGTTGGCTCAACGAGTGCGCCAGCGACATCCGACATCGCATCGTGCAATCTAAAGACGTTTGCGGCTGGCACAACGGCCTGTTCGGCGATGCCACCCCACTCGCAACTAAGGCCGATGCATGCCATCGAGGTGCAAAGGTGGTTCATCCCACGACTGCAAAAGTAGCAAACGCCACAGGACAGCAGTGGCATTACAGAGACTCGGTCTCCCACTCGAACGTTGCACACGTTGCTTCCGATTTCCAAAACCTCGGCCGAGAATTCGTGTCCGAGAATTTGGGGCAGCACCGAGCCATTCAACTTATGCGGCGAGCTAGGAATAACGATTGGCCCCATGGCGTACTCGTGCAGGTCGGTGCCGCAGATGCCACACCAAAATGGCTTCAGGCGAACATCATTAACTCCGACAAACTTGGGTTCTGCCACGTTCTCAACACGAATGTCCTTCGCGCCGTAAAAAACTGCTGCCTTCATTTTCTTTTCCTGTTCTCTATTTCAAAGTGGGGTCGAACAAAACTTTGCCTTGAATTTTGCCAGAGGCCAGCAACTCGAGCTGGTTCACAATTTCCGAAAGCGGGTAAACGCCCTCGATTAGTTCCTCGGCGAGCGCGGTGCTTGCAAGAATAGCCAAGGCCGGTTCCAAATCTTCATTGCAGACGTGAGCCAGAGTAGTGTAAATCGAGATTTCACTCATAACAAGGCGATGGATGTCGACCTCTTGCTTGGTGGAAGGTAACCCCACCTGCAGCACGGTTCCACCCCGTTTTGTGATTGCAATCGCAAACGACAGCTGCCCCGGTGCCCCGCTGGCCTCGATTACGACATCAGCGCCTG